>WJJA01000360.1 GCA_014729955.1 bacterium | reverse complement strand
CGGTATGTTTGTCGCGATGTCAGACAACAAGACCTTCCACTACTACTCCTGGGACCAGATCGCGGGTGACGATCTGCAGAAACGGGTGGTGGAATAGTGTGAGTGGGCCGTTTTACGTGTTGTGAGTGATTCGTGCACGGCGTTCCGTCGGGCCTTGCCTGCGGCAGGCAAGCATGACCTGACGGAACGTTGTGTCCGGTCTTGGCCTGCGTCTGCCCTCTGCTGCAACGATTCCGGAGGTCATCGGCCGTTGAAGGATCCATCGCTTCACATATCCTGCGCTATCCCATAACCAGAAATTGATTGCCGGTATACCCTGAAAATGGAGGATAACCGGCCAAAAATGACCCGAAATACAAGCTTGACTCACGCTGCAAGCGGTCAAAGTGCCACTTGATCCACCTTTCGCATTCTTGAACACCCCTTGAACGCATCGTCCTCCAAATCATTCCACGGTGAAAGACAGCGAACCGGTTCCGTGCGCCGGGCCGACAGGCGGGGACCAAAGTGAAGCTCTCTTGCTCGGCCGGGGCAGGTAAACCCGAGGATTCCGGTTCTTTAATTGTGTAGGATGAGAGTGTCCTTTCGTGACATCCCTGTAGCAGAATGACAGTGGGTACCTGCCGTGTCTCCATTTCTACAGGACAACAAGGAGGACACGAACGATGCAAAATCCCCTGAACGATTACACATCGAAGCGTGACTTCGCAAAGACCCCGGAGCCGGAAGGCGGAAAATCCTCGCCCGGTGACAAGCCGATCTTCGTGATCCAGAAGCACGACGCCTCCAACCTTCACTACGATCTGCGCCTGGAGGTGAACGGTGTCCTGAAAAGCTGGGCGGTGCCGAAGGGACCGTCCACAGACCCGGACGAAAAGCGTCTTGCGATGCCGACCGAGGACCACCCGATTGCGTACGCTCGTTTTGAGGGGGTGATACCCGAAGACGAGTACGGAGGAGGCACGGTCATGATCTGGGACCGCGGAACCTATATCAACCTGAAAGCCGATTCGAACGGCGAGGGCGAAGAGCCTGTCTCGATGGAAGAAGCCTGGGGAAACGGTAAGATTACGGTGTGGCTTGAGGGAGAAAAGCTGCAGGGGGGTTACGCGCTGATTCGTACCGGCAAAGGCAATGATGCACGTTGGCTATTCTTCAAGATGAAGGACGAGAAAGCCGACGCGCGCCGCAATCCGGTCTCTACCGAACCCGATTCCGTGGCGAGTGGTCGCTCTCTCGAGGAGATTGCCGAAGGGGAACGTGACTGACATGGAGCTGCCCGAGCCCCTGCGAACCCTATCTGAAGCAGCCCGTGACAAACTGGAGCGGACGGAGATCCCGGACCGGCCGGAACCGATGCTCGCGACACTTACCCACACCGCGTTTTCCGATCCCGACTGGGTTTTCGAGCGCAAGTTCGACGGTGAGCGCTGCATGGTGTTCCTTCAGGACGGCAACGTCTCCCTGATGAGTCGGAACCGTAAGATCAAGAATGACACCTACCCTGAACTCGAAGACGCCTTTGCCGAAACAGGCCTTACAAACGGTGTGTTTGACGGGGAGATCGTCGCGTTTGAGGGCAATGTCACCTCCTTTTCCCGTCTGCAGAACCGGATGCAGATCCGTGACCGGACCGAAGCAGAAAAGAGCGACACGGCGGTTTACATCTACCTGTTCGATGTACCGTGGCTGGACGGCTGGTCCCTCGAAGCGTTGCCGTTGATCGAACGCAAAAAGGTGCTGAAAGCGGCCTTTTCTTTTCACGATCCGATCCGCTACACCGAGCATCGCCGCGAAAACGGAGAAGCGTTTCACCGGGAAGCCTGCCGCAAGGGGTGGGAAGGGCTGATCGCGAAAGAGCGGCAGTCACGCTATGTCCATTCACGTTCAAAGCAATGGCTCAAGCTCAAGTGTGTCCAACGGCAGGAATTCGTGATCGTCGGCTACACCGACCCGGAAGGGGATCGCATCGGCTTCGGCGCACTGTTGCTCGGTTACTATGAAGGGGAAGATCTCCGATACGCCGGCAAAGTCGGCACAGGCTATGAGGAGCGGTTCCTTGCCGAATTCGGGGAGGAGCTGAAAAAGATTGAGCGTAAAACCCCGCCTGTGGACGAGCCGGACGACGAACGGCCGACGAAAAACGTCCACTGGGTTCGACCGGTTTACGTAGGCGAAGTGGGATTCACCGAATGGACCGGTGACAACAAATTGCGTCACCCGCGCTTTCTCGGCCTGCGGGACGACAAGGCGCCGGAAAATGTGCGAAAAGAGGAATAAACCCATGCCGACGCGTACCTACGGCGGCCGGACGATTGAGACGAGCAGGGAAGACAAGGTGCTCTTTCCGGACAGCGGGATCACCAAAGGCGATCTGGTGGAGTATTACGAGAAGGTCGCAGACACCCTTCTGCCCTACCTGGAAGAACGACCGGTGACCATGAAGCGCTACCCGGAAGGTATCAACGGCTTCAACTTCTTTCAGAAAGACAAGCCGGACCACTTTCCCGACTGGATCGAAACCGAGACGGTTCCGAAAGAAGACGGCACGGTCGACCATGTGATTGTGAACGACCTCGCCACGCTGGTTTACCTGGTGCAGCAGGCCTGCATCACACCCCACGTCTGGCTCGGCACACGTGACGATCTGAGGCACCCGGACCGCATGATCCTGGATCTTGACCCCCCGGGGGATCGTACTGAAGACTTCGCGCTCGTCCGTGAAGCTGCGCTCGATCTTCAAGCTGGGTTTAAAGCGATGGAGCTACCGCTTTACGTAATGACCAGCGGCTCGAAAGGGCTACACCTGTGGACATCGCTGGACCGTACCGCAGATTACGATACCGTGCGCGGGTTCGGCGAACAGTTGGCTGAAGCTTTATCCGACGCCAAGCCTGATCGCTATACGGTTGCGAAGCGGAAGGATCAACGGAAAGGGCGCCTGTTTATCGACTACCTGCGTAACAGCTACGCGCAGACCAGTGCGCCGCCCTATGCGGTGCGTGCACGCCCCGGTGCGCCCGTGGCAACTCCCCTGGACTGGAACGAGGTTACGTCCGATCTCGGGCCGCGACGTTATACCGTAAAAAACCTGTTGCGTCGGCTGGGGCAAAAGGGCGATCCCTGGAAGGGCATGGAACGCCGGGCAGTGGCGCTGACCGATACGGCCGACCGGATCCAGGCGTTTCGTGCAGCGCTCGAGACAGGATAACGATGTCAGCCCGCAGGCCCTCCAACATGCTTCCGATCAGTAGCTCACCGGGTCCACATGCTTGGCGAAGAGGGTGCGCGCGCATGCGGCGCAGACATGCGCATGCTCGCCGAATCCCTTCGGCGGGGGGATATCCACGTTGCGGTCAATCCACTGGAGGTAGGCGTCGGTGGTGTAGGGCTCGCCGCAGACAT
>WJJA01000359.1 GCA_014729955.1 bacterium | reverse complement strand
GTGCATTGATGACAGGGTGGGACATGGAACCGCCGGAGCCCGGCCACGCTGACAACACGAAACAGGCGGGGGAAGAGATCGAGAATGCCGCCGGCGGGGAAGCAGATGCGAGTGAAGCGTCCCTGGTCGGCACGCTGGTGCACCAGGTGTATCGTTTGTGGGGGCCGGGTTGTGAATGGGGCCGGGCGGCGTCGTATGTGGAACGTGAACTTGGTGTGGTGAACCCGGAGCGACGCGAGGAGATAAGGGGCCGGGTTCATGCACTACTCGAGAACGGTCGGCGTATGACATGGCCGGATGCTGTGCATGACGGCCGGCGCGAAGTTGCCGTGCTGCTTCGTTTCGGCGGACTGACGTTGCGCGGACGTATCGATCTGGTTTGGAGCGAGGGGATTGACGGTGGTATTGTGGACTACAAGACCAATAACGTCACGTCGTCTGACCTGGACGAGCTGGTTCGTTCCCACGGGTACGACCACCAGGCGCGGCTTTATGCTCTCGCGTTGCAGCAGGCGCGGAGGCTCGACAGGGTACATGCCGAGCTCGCCTTTCTCGATCCGGGCGAAAGGCGGGCGTGGCTGGTGGACGAACAGGTCAGCATGTTTTACCGTGAACAGGCTGATCTGTTCCTGACGCGCATGGCTGCTGGTGTTGTTGAAGCCCCAATATGAGTGTCGGGTCACTCGCCGCTGACGTGTGCCGGGACCCGAGACAACGTTTCAATTCGCCTGTCACCCCTGCAGGGTTCAGATAGAAAACACAATTTGCCATCAACGGCGTGGGCAGCTAACCCGAATATTTCACGAGTTCAAACTGCGTCAGATGTGAGGCGCGAAGGATGAAGCTGTATGGCAATACCGCGAATCCTTCACAACAAAGCAGATGACGCAGTTGGGACCGCCCGAAGAGGGAATGAATAGATGAGATTGGCCTGGACACAATCTGTGTCAGAGAAAATCTGTATAGCGTGACATTATCTTATTGTTACTATAGTTTTTAAGAAAAGAATATTCTCGCCATTCATGAAATATTCGGGCGAAGGCATTTGGATAACCGCTTCCTGCGAGCAAACTATTGCAATCCCTTGAGATTGTCTTCAGAGGAACAATCACAGGCTGGGTATCATACAACAGAGACCGATCCACAAGACAGGAGAACCGTTCATGCTGGGTATCCTAGGCGGTACATCGTTTTTAGGGCTGGAGCAGAACCGTGAAGCGACAACGGAAGAGGTACAGACAGGGTACGGCCCGACCACGGTCCTCGTCGCGGACACTTTCGCGATGATCGCCCGACACGGCGCCGGCGGATACCTGCCCCCCCACAAGATCAACCATCACGCCCACCTGAAAGCCTTCGAAGAGCTGGACGTGGATCGCATCGTCTCCTTCGGCTCGGTGGGCAGCCTGAAGGCGCTCTACCAACCGGGGACGATTCTCGTGCCGGATGACTGCTTCGCGCCGTTCCGTGTCATGACCTTCCAGGAGGATACGCTTCGCTTTGTGGTGCCCGGCTTTGACGAGGAATGGAGAAACGAGGTGCTCCATACCTTGCGTGACAGCGACCTTCATGCAGTGGACGGCGGTATCTATGCCGAAACCACCGGCCCCCGTTTCGAGACGCCGTCCGAAATCCGTTTTCTTTCGGACTACGCCGATGTGGTCGGGATGACGTGTGCGAGCGAAGCGTTTCTGGCGAATGAACTGGACATCCCGCAAGTGATCATCGCTGTCGTCGACAACTATGCCAACGGCATCGGCGCTGAACCGCTCACCGGGGAGGCGTTCCAGGCACAGGTCAAGGCAAACCAGGATCGTGCTGTGACAGCCTTTGAAGCGGTGCTGCGGTTGGCCTGACGGCGGGTCTTTAGGCGTTTCGCAATGAGCGGACCGGTAGAGAGGTCCATTCCCGTATCCGTTTCGCACACTCGAGCGTGGGAACCAGGACCAAGGCTTCCTCAGGATTCAGCGCGTCCAGAGGGACCTCCCCTTTGACACGCCACTCCTGCTCGACACTCCAGTCGTACCCGCCGGGTTTGCCGCTTTGAAAGAAAAGGCGTTCCACTGCGGGCAGCGTTTTCTGTTCGGCCGGCGGTCCATAGCGAACCGGCTGTCCGCCGATTGTTTCCAGGACCTCCCTCCGTATGGCGATGCCGTACGGCTCGTACGACATCCGCACAAACCTGCGTTGACGCACCATCAGCGGCATCATGTCCGCCGGGTGCAGGGCGCTGAAGGAGGTCATCGCGCGACCGAGCGGCATGCGCCAACCGGTGGCGCGGATGCGCTGTTCCGTGAGAATACGGGCAAGCGTGGCTTCCGCATCGCGTGGGTAAGCGCCGCGGGAACGGGCCAGCGCCTCGTAGAAGGACGCCGGCGTCTCACCCGGCCAGGGGCCGGCATTGGCACGTGTCCAGTGCACTACATGGTCCCACTCCAGGTCCCGTAAGACTTCATGCACTTCATCAGGTTCGGGGATCGATGGGAAGGAAGGCGGACGAGGATCGTAGGGTACACGGAACGTTTCACTGATACGATGCCTGAATGGTTCACGGTCCATCAGTTCAGCGAGGCTTCCGTTCGGCCGAACCGAGACGGGGGCGATCCTATCTGCATGGGCGAACAGCCACTGGTCGCGTGCCGCCCAACTCTCTTTCGGTTTTGCGCTTTCCAGGTAGGGTATCAGGCAGGTGTGCTGGTCGATCAGGTTGAAGTCGCTGAAGATGCGCTCATGCCAATCCACGGAGGCGCGTCGGCCAAGGTTCGGCGGCAGGCCGACAACAACCACCACATCACCGAACGCTTCCGCCGAGGCCCATGTGATCAGTTCCCACGTAATCATTCCGAGGCTTGAAAGCACCGCCATGTCACGTTGGGCGGCCCACTGCACGGCGGCGATGGTCTGTCGCACCCAGGGTTCATCCCCCACGGGATAACGGTTTTGCCGCGAATTGAGGATCAGGAGAGTGGGACGTGTGAGCACACCGGGATCGCCGATCCAGGTCTCGGGCGGCAGGGTGCGCAGGGGTGCGAAATGGGTCGAGTTCGCCTTTTCCATCTCTTACTTATTTGAGCAGATGAGCATAACGGGTTCAATGAGTGTTGAAGTAAACCGGTAGACTCGTTCGGCCGTCAGGACACACGCATGATATC
>WJJA01000006.1 GCA_014729955.1 bacterium | reverse complement strand
TACCTGCACAACACCGTTCAGCAGGAGGTTGTTGTCCTGCGACGGGGTTTGGAACGCATCCGTTCTGCTGAAGGCGAGGAGGCTTTGCAGACCGTGTTACGCTCGATTTCTGAACAGGCCTCAAACCTGCAGGAAAAGGTGCGGGAGCTTTCGCACTCGATCGTGCCGCTTCTTCCCGACAAGTATGAGTTACCCCAGGCCTTGGAGCAATACACGGATTCACTGCGGTCTTCGACCGATGCGGAAATCTTTTTTGAAGACTTGACGCCTGATGAGTTCCACACGGTGCGAGGGCTGAGGATAGACCTGTTCAAGCTGACTCAGGAAGCAGTGAACAACGCCCTCAAACATGCAGACTCTTCCCTGGTTCATATCCGATTGGAGTTGACTGCCGGGATGATTAACCTCCAGATTCGCGATGATGGAGAGGGTTTCGACCCGGAAATCGTGCAGCAAACATCGGTCGGATTGAACTGGATGAAGCGCTGCCTGCTCGACTGGAACGGGACCGTCGAAGTGCGCAGCGCACCGGGAAAGGGCACCGTGGTCGAGGCTCAGGTTGCCAACGTGAAGAAATGAGGTGAAGCAATGAAACGTGTACTGATCATCGAGGACCATGACGCCACGGCCGTCGGCATTCGCAGCATCCTCGAAAACGATACCGAACACTTCAACATCGAGATCGCGTATGATTACGAATCAGCCCTGACGTTTCTCAAAGAGCATACCTACGATGTGGTGACACTGGACCTGAAACTGAAAGACCGATTCGGCCTCGAACTGCTGAAAGAATTCCGTCGCGTTGACGCCGTCACCCCGGTTCTTGTGCTGAGTGTGGAGCCTGAGGCGCACTATGCCCTGCCTGTGGCCCGTGCCGGTGGCCAGGGATACCTGGAAAAAACGGCATCCGCCGGTGAAATCCGCCGTGCGGTCAAGCAGGTGATGAACGGCAGCCGTTACATCAGCACCTCCATCATCGACCAGGTGATGCTGCGCGTAGAGGAAAAACACGGCGGGCAAACGGTTGTTCCCCAGTGGGATGATGTGAACCGATCCATCATCCGTCTGCTCTGCGCGGGAAACACTACGAAGGAAATTGCACGTGAGGTGGAATTGAGCCAGCAGGCGGTCTTCAAGCGCATTTCAAAAATGCGTGAAGAACTGAATCTGAAAACCAATGAGCAACTCGCGGTCTGGTCGGTTAAAATGGGCCTGTGTTAACCCTCCCATCTACCCTCTTTGCAGGGAAGCCATGGACGGACTGTACCAGCGGAGTGAATGCACGGCGGCAGATTTGACGGCTGCTGTGAAAGGCAAACTCGCTCTCGTCGAGGAATTTCGACGGCATATCTTGCTCTAAGAGATTGATCATGCGACATTTGTACAGGACGACGGCTCTCGTCATCGGCTCATCGACTGTGAAGGGGGGAGCTGTTGCTCGTGCAGGGGTAAACTCCTATATTCCGTGTCTATGCAAATTCGACTCGCATCACTGAAAGAGGGTGAGAACCCGGTGGAGGAAACCCTTGAACCGGGGGAACTTGATCTCGACGAAACGCATTTCACCCGTCCGATTGACATTACGGGTGTCATCGAAAACGAACCTCGCACTCTTGACATTCGTTTGCATGTAAGGACCACGGGCGAGTATGTATGCGACCGCTGCGCGATCGATTTCGAACGCCCGTTCGATGTGGATGTACGTGTGATGGTGTTGAAGCGCGAGGCGCAGGACTCGGACGAGGAAGAGACGGAAGGAATGCTGTTCCTGGGGAAGAACCAGGACACACTCGATTTGACGGACGAGATCCTCGATGCGCTCATGTTGGATGTTCCGATAAGAGTCCTTTGCCGCGAGGAATGCATGGGGTTGTGCACCCTGTGCGGAGCGGATCTGAATGAAGAGCCGGTCGTTTGCCTGAAACGTGAAGGTGACAACCGGCCCTGCCCCCACGGCGCAACGCCTGCGGGATAAGCATTGAAGAAACGTTACGAGTATAAAGAAAGGATGGAACGGTGGCAGTACCGAAAAAACGAACCAGCCGGACAAGGCGTGACAAACGCCGCAGCCACGACGCACTGAAGCCGATCAATCTGGTCGAGTGCGAGAATTGCGGCGCGATGACCAAGCCTCATCGTGTCTGTCCGGAGTGCGGATACTATAAAGGCCGTATCGTTAAAGCGGTGGAAGAGTAGCCTGTTGGAGATCGGGTAGATGCGCATCGCGGTAGACGCGGCCGGGCCTGAACCTGCCCCGGACATCGTCATCAAGGGCACCCTTGAGGCGTGGCGGGAGGCGCGGCAATCTTCGAATGTGATCTACCCGGTTTTTTACGGTCCCAGCGACACCATTCGGCAAATCCTGTATGCTGAAGGCGAGGAGCCTGACGAGTTTGAGGTGGTGCACGCTCCGGATATTGTCCAGGCGGACGATGTCCCGTCGGATGTGATCAGCCTCAAAACTGCCTCGTCCATTGTGCGGGCGGTACAGCACCTGGCGACAGGTGCAGTTTCCGCCTTTGTCAGCATGGGCAACACCGGAGCGGTCGTTGCGTCGGCACGCGCGTACCTGGGACGGCTTCGCTGGGTGAGCAAACCCGCCCTTGCAGCACCGTTGCCTCGCAATGGCGAACCCGGGCTGCTCCTGGATGTGGGTGCGACCTCCGATCCGCGCAACAGCCATCTGCTGCAGTTCGCCGCAATGGGTGCGGCGTTCTCCGAATTGGTTTACCGCATTTCCAACCCGAAGGTAGGCCTGTTAAACATCGGCTCGGAGCCACACAAGGGTGATGAGCTGGCACGTGAAGCCTATCGCCAGTTGAGCCGGTCACCGTTGCATTTCATTGGTAACGTGGAAGGCGGCGACCTGTTTACCGGGAAGGCCGATGTGATCGTCTGTAGCGGCATGGTGGGAAATACCCTGATTAAATTTGCCGAATCGATACCCTTCCTGCTGAGGGAAAGGGTGGGGAATGAACCGTGGTTCCCAAGATTGTTAGGTGCGCTTAAGGATCTGGACTACGCGCGTTACGGTGGGGCGACACTGTTGGGCGTGGACGGGCCGGTGATTATCGGACACGGACGCAGCGGAGCGGGGGCGGTGCGACGGGCCCTGTTCTGGGCGCGCGAAATGGTACGGGCGGACATGACGCGAGTGCTGAAGGATTCGGTGTTCCGCGTACGTCGCGCCCACTGGTTAACCAACCCGTTTTCACGGATGGAAGGAAGCGAAGAGGATGGCTGAAACCCCTGTCAGCGTTCGAATTGCAGGCACAGGACGTTCTGTGCCGGAAAAAATCCTTACCAATGCCGACCTCGAGAAAATTGTTGATACCTCCGACGAATGGATCACCGCTCGCTCGGGGATTAAACGGCGCCATATCGCAGAGCCGGGCACGCCGCTCAGCGAGCTTGCCACCGATGCCGGACGAAAAGCGCTTGCAGAAGCCAATGTCGAACCCGAGGAACTTGATCTGATCCTGGTTGGAACGGTCACCGGCGATTTCAAATTCCCATCGACCGCGACCTTCATCCAGGCCAAACTGGGTGCCCGTAACGCCGCTTCGCTGGACATTTCAGCGGCCTGCAGCGGCTGGATCTACGGTTTGCACGTCGTGAAAAGCATCATCAAGGCGGGTGAAGCGAACAAGGTTCTCTTGGTCGGCGGTGAAATCCTGACCAGTATGACCGACTGGACGGACCGTTCCACCTGCGTGCTGTTCGGCGATGCCGCAGGAGCAGCCGTGCTGCGAAGAGAGGAAGGCGGGACAGGAGGAGTGCTGTCGACATACATCGCTTCCAATGGAGAGTTGACACACCTGCTGTACGGACCCGGCGGAGGGTCGGCCCATCCCGCCACCGACAGGACCCTGTCGCCCGATATGTTTACCGTGAAGATGGCCGGCCGTGAAGTGTTCAAGCATGCGGTCGTCTGCATGGAGGAGGCGGCGCAGGAGGCGCTCCGACGCGCGAACCTGCAGCCGGAAGACATCGACGTTTTCATCCCGCACCAGGCGAACATTCGCATCATCGAAGCGATTGCAAAACGTTTCAAGTTCCCGTCGGAAAAGATCTACATCAACATCCAGGAATACGGCAACACGTCGGCGGCATCGATTCCACTCGCCATTGATGAAGCCCGGGAAAAGGGTATCGTAAGGCCGGGCCATAAAGTGCTGTGCAGTGCATTCGGCGGCGGTTTTACGTGGGCCTCCACCGTGATCGAGTTTTAACACAATCCATCCTACACACGGAATAGAACGATGAGTCAGGCATTTCTCTTCCCCGGACAGGGGTCGCAATACGTAGGCATGGGCAAGGATCTGTACGAGTCCGATTCATTGGCTCGAGCCTACATCGACCGGGCAGACCAGAAACTGCCGTTTGATTTGAAGCGGATCTGCTTTGAAGGGCCGATTGATGAGCTGAAGCAGACGCGTATCACCCAGCCCGCAATTTTTATCCATTCCGTGGCTCTATCGTTCAAACTTGCCCCGCGGGGAACCGGGTTCGCATGCACGGCAGGGCACAGCCTGGGCGAGTATTCAGCGCTGGTCGCCGCGGGAGTTCTCGATTTCGATTCCGCGCTTGAGGTTGTGGCATTGCGCGGTGAACTGATGCAAAACGCCGGCGATGAGCGTCCCGGGACCATGGCCGCGATTATCGGCTTGCCGGATGAGAAGGTCGATGATCTGTGCCGTGAGGCATCCACTGACGGGACAGTAGTCGTTCCCGCCAATCTGAACGCGCCCGGCCAGGTCGTCATCTCAGGTGATGTGGAAGCGGTTGAGCGCGGGATGGAGCTGGCACGTGAAGCCAAAGCCAAACGTGTCATGCCCCTCGTCGTGTCCGGAGCGTTCCACTCCCCGCTGATGGCACCCGCAGCCGATCAACTGGCGGAAAAGCTGGAATCCCTGAATTTCCGCACCGCCAATGTGCCGGTGTACCTGAACGTGACCGGCAAGGCAAGCACCGATCCGTACGAAATCAAACAAAGGCTGGTTGAGCAGCTCACCCACCCGGTACGCTGGGAGGACACGATCAAGAACATGGCAACTGCCGGTGTCGACACCTATGTCGAGGTCGGACCGGGCAAGGTACTCCAGGGATTGGCGAAACGAATCGTCAAAGGTGTAGAGACAAGGGGCGTCGACACGTTCGATCAGGTCGAAGCGTACCTGGCGGAAGAATAGTCGAACGGCGAGTACGGGAGAACACGATATGGGCAAACTGGACGGCAAAGTTGCATGGGTGACCGGCTCGGGACGCGGCATCGGACGTGCGATTGCTGAACGTCTGGCAAAGGAAGGCGCCGCCCTTGCCATCCATGATGTGGTCGAATCAGCAGCGCATGAAACCGCCGGGGCGATGAAACAGGCCGGCTACAAAGCGGAAGCGTTCGTGTCGGACGTTTCTAATGCCGGCGCCGTTGAGGAAACGGTAGCAGGTATCCAGGAGAAACTGGGCAGCCTGGACATCCTTGTCAACAATGCCGGCGTAACACGCGATACACTCATCATGCGCATGAAAGAGGAGGATTGGGATCTGGTCCTGCGTATCAATCTGAAGGGTGCCTTCCTCTGCACGAAAGCCGTCACACGCCCGATGATGAAAGCGCGATGGGGGCGTATCGTCAACGTCGCATCGGTCGTCGGCGTGATGGGCAATGCGGGACAGGCCAATTACGCCGCTTCCAAGGCCGGCCTGATCGGATTGACCAAATCGGCGGCAAAGGAACTGGCGCCGCGCGGTATTACAGTCAACGCCATCGCACCGGGCTATATCGAAACCGATATGACCTCGGTGCTGCCGGAAGCGGTTCGTGAGGAATTTCTGAAACTGACTCCGCTGAACCGTGCCGGAACACCGGAAGACGTCAGCGGAACCGTCGCGTTTCTGGCGGGGCCGGATGCTGAGTTTATCACCGGTCAGGTGCTGCATATCGACGGTGGGATGGTGATGTAGCAATAGCAGATC
>WJJA01000358.1 GCA_014729955.1 bacterium | reverse complement strand
CTCCAGAACATCCCGATAGGTCGGTGAAACAAACAGCAGCCGTGCACCCGAATCGGAAACGATGTGGCGAATCCCGGATGACGGCATCAACCGATCAACCGGCACGACCACCGCCCCGGCGACATGGACCGCCAGGTAGACCGTCGACCAGTCCGGTCCGTTTTCGCCCAGCACTCCAACGCGATCTCCCTTCCGGATGCCGGACTCGATCAGCCAGGAAGCGAGGGCGTTGACACGATCCCGCAGTTCATTGTAGGTGATCTCCGTGTACGTGTCACGACCGGCCCACGTTCGCATCACCGGACGATCTCCGAATTCCTCGCAGGTACGATTGAGCAGCTCACTTAAGGGGAACACCCCTCGGTCCTGGGAATAGCCCTTCACACTGAATGCCATCTGCCGTCCTCACTGCTGGTCAATTCGTTTCAAAAAAAGGCGGGTGGGTGAACACGTCAGCGCAGCCTGCGAAGAGCTGCAACCGGCGCCGGCCGTTCACTCGACAGACTTTGCCGATGATTGCGCCAACTTGCGAACGGGAGATGCAACAGCGCAAGTAATATCAAACACTAACAGAAAGTTCATGAGAGTCTCAAACAGGATGAGGAGCCCGTCCCCTCCTTCCGGCTCGCGTTGTCTGCCGGAGGGGGTTGCGATGATGTGTAAAAAATGTGTATCTGAAAGGGCGATTGACGATCGACGGGCTTTTCGGCCGGCATGGTTCCCTTACCGCTGCAAGATCGCGCATGATGCCGGTCCGACTGCGACTTCCTGCCGTATTCCGCCGCGCGGATCGACGGTTCCCGATAAAGAAGGCTGCGACCTCCGGTGAACAACAGCGAACGCATTTTCAACCTGACCTTCGCCAAGGCGTTCTCGATGAGCTTCCTCGTCGGGATCACCTTCGCTTCCAACGCTGTGTATCCACTCTACGTGGAACACACCGGCGGCGGTGCGGCCGAGATCGGGCGTTTCATGAGTGTGTACTTCCTTTCGGGTGTACTGGCTCGACCGTTGATCGGCTGGATGATCGACCGGTGGGGGGTCAATCGTGTTCTCCTGATGTCCAACCTGCTGATGGCCCTGCCGCCTCTTGGCTTCTTCCTGCTGCTGGACCAGGGCCTTTCCCCGCTGGTATGGGGACTTCGGGTCGCCCAGGGTCTCGGTAACGCCGGGCACTTCACCGCTTATTTCACACTCGCCGGCCAGAACGCACCGCAAGGGCGGCTGAATGAAACCATCGGCAAATATGGTCTCGCCGGCCTTTCGGCATTTATGGTCGGACCGCCGTTGGGAGAATGGGTGGTGAAAGGCTTCGGGCTGTCTGAGTTCTTCCTCGTCATGTTCGCCTTCGGCATGGTTTCGGTCTTCATCACCCTGAACCTTCCGAAAGCGGAAGAGCGAGATACGGACAGCCCTCCGCCGTCTGTAAAGGGCATGCTCACCGTCTTCAAGTCGCTCCGTATGTGGTTTGTCTTTTTCCTGGGAATGGCGGTGAACTCCGCCTTCTCCGCGGCGGTTAATTTTCTCGCCCCCATTGCGGAGGAACGAGGGATCTCGGAATTCGGTCCCTATTTCACCGCCCTGGGCATCACCGCGCTGCTGGTGCGAACGCTCGGTGCGAGTTGGGGCGACCGTTTCGGAGCACGCCGTATGCTGGTGCCGGCGTTTTTGCTTTATGTCGCCGCGATGGGTGTTCTCCACTTTTCACAAACGACACTGCACCTCGTTGCCGGGGGGATTCTCGCGGGGTTGGCGCATGGCACGGCGTTTCCGCTCGCGACCACGCTGGCCATCGTGTACGCTCCGCCACGGTACAAAGGCAGTGCGATGGCCATGCACACCGGTGTGATGGATATGGCGATCGCCGTGAGTGCATTCGTGCTCGGCGGTCTCGCCGCCGATTTCGGATACGGCGTCGTCTTCCCGCTCTCCGGTCTGCTGCCGCTGTTGGCCGCCCTCGCGATTGTCGCCGATATCCTGCGCAAACCGGGCAGGGTGACACAATAGGCGAGGCACTTCCACCACCCCCAACAAAAAAGACCCGGTATGATCCGGGTCCAGGGTCATTCATGATCCATGTCTCGTACGAGGAAAGCATGGATCAGGATCGTGGGACGTCCACTCAGTGGAGTGGAAGACTTATGCTCTCAACGGGGTCACTGCCCCGTCTGCTACGTTTCAGAGTGATCCGGACATCGGGTTCGGAGTACCGGCGCCTCGACTCCGGTGATGATAACTCGTCCGACGATTTGTCGTCCTGCCCGGATCACAATCGGCGATTACCTGCTGTAGCGCAGGTTGCCCGCCTCGCCTATAAGCATACGCATTCCTCATTGTGCAGGGAATCCAATAATGAAAGGAGGACGGTAGAATAATTCTACCGTGGGGACAAAACAGGCAGGGCCTGCTGTATCTTTGGTGGCACAGCGAAAGTGAAGGGAGGCAGCCGTCATTGCGAGACTGTCTGACCAACGAACCGATCGTTCACCGGTTGTGCCCACACAAGCACTTGCCGAATTCCCGAAATCGGAGCGTGGAACCCTTGATCAATACGGGTGTACTGCCGCATTTTATCACAGGACGGGATCGTGACGCAGAGGCGCGTCCCGTCACATGGATCTGAAGCCGTGCGGGGGCACGCCGATCCGTGCAAGGGCCGGGTGGGAACGATGATGCACGCATACTCGTAGAAACAATGAACGAATGTGCAATTCGCAAACCCGCCGTGTGAATTCTTGATCGACGTGCCGGGTTCCCGCGGGAACTCGACCGCGAGGTACTCCATGACGACGGGATGTGTGCGTGTGAGGCGCGGCGGTAACGTTGCCGTCCGATGCAAGGTTGGAGGGATCGACCATGACAGAAAAACTGAATCTGACAAGTACCGTCGCCGTGATGCTGCTTGTACTGTTCGCCGCCGCGATGCCGGCGCCTGCCCAGGGACCGTCTGAGGCACCCGAGGACACCCTTGCCGACGAACCGCTTGAAGAGCTGATGCCGGAGGGTCGCCAGATTGCAGGCGTCCAATTCTTCACTATCGACCATGCGCTGTTCAGGTACGGCGCCGAAACCCTGTTGCTGGAAGTCTATGCCCTCATCGATCGCTCTTTTCTCGATACGGAGCCGGACCCGGATGGGGGAGTGACCGCGCAGTACCAAATCACCTTTCGAGTGCTGGACGGCG
>WJJA01000357.1 GCA_014729955.1 bacterium | reverse complement strand
TTGTACCACTACTTCCCAACGCCATAATGCAGCTATACGCATTAATGGCAGAGTTTCCGATAAAAACAGTGTTGTACATTCCAATATAAGAGTCATGTAGTTCCATTACGCCGCCCTGAAATCCTTGGCATTCTCTGAAAATGCAGTGATATACAGCCAGATTGGAGTTTTCAGCCTCAATACACGCGCCGTAATCTTCTGTTTGAGCCGTCATGGAAAACCCTGTGAAACGAACTGTGTCGGGATAAAGATCCTCAATTGTGAAAATAGACCACCATTGAGGCTCACTCGAAATGATCCGTGTAGAGGAAATGTCAGTTGTATCGTGGGTCAATACGTATTCTCCGGCAATGGTAAGCGCGTGGGGGATGGAGATGGATTCGCCGACTTGATGTTCACCGATCTCCAGTAGGATTGTGTCTCCGGGATCAGTGTATTGAACTGCTTCGAGAATCTCTTGATAATCCGTAGGGATTCGAATCATATCACCGTAAGAACATGATAATTTAAGCAATACCAGTCCAACAACTAAAATCGCTTTTATTCGCATTGTATCATTCCCCTTAAAGACATGTTCGGTAAGAGGAAAACACCCCGCATGATGTCTCATCATACGGGATGTACAACCCCTATTGGTGAGGATACTCAAATAAAAATGTTACGAAGCCACTACTTGTGAGTCTCCATTCCACCGAGCGCGAAATCGTCTTACGGCTAAGGTTCTCATTATAAAGCGGTTGACCCGATTGGGTGTCATAATCACCGTCATCGATATCAGCCTGGTGAATAACATAATTCCATATACTGTCATGCACGTTCTGTGTGCATGTCAAATCATCTTGGCCGGTGTCGTTATTCATCCTGGATTTGTACTGGTTTGGATCGGGATCAACGGTTGGAATCGCCTCCGAACTGCTTTCCCCTACATCCAGGTACTCGGTGATGACCACCGCCGACGCCCCGAATGCAAACATCAGCACAAGCGCAACCACCCCTGCCGTCTTCAGCCTTGTCATGATACATCCCTCCTGTTGTGAAAGATAATGAATGAAACACGACAGGCATAGCATACGCAAAAAAAAACACGATTCGCAAGTCAATTCCTGCATGCTTTGAACAAACGTAGATATAGGAGAGGCTATCATTTAATGGTATGCTATCAGCGCTGGGCCGATTGGCATGCATATCAAACATAGCTGCACGGGTTCGACCCATAAGAGTCGACAAATATCCGAAATCGGCCGATCATCCCAAAGTCGGACTGAAGGCCGGCTCGCTTGTAAACCGTTCGGTAAAGCATTTCCGGACGTCGCGTTTGTTTGGCACTTGCAGCGTCCGGTAGAGATGGTTTCATCGTCGGAATCGTTTCGGAGCCGGAGTAGCACAGCATCGCTGACGCCGGGGAGGCTGTCCAACGTTGTGTCAGGTCTTGATTCGTCGCCAGACGAATGGTGACCTGACACAAGGCCGCCACCGTTTTGTTCCGTCAGGTCACACGCCGCTTCGCCTCGCAAGACCCGACGGAACGAAAGACCATCCACAAACAGACAACCAAAGATTTGAGATCACCGGCCGTGCGACCGGTCACGATACCATCGATACGTCGCTTCGATTCCTTCGCGCAGGGGTGTTGTTGCGGTCCAACCCAGGCTGTGCAGGCGGGAGACATCAAGCAGCTTGCGCGGTGTGCCGTCAGGCTTGCTCGTATCGTAGCGGATTTCCCCTTCGTATCCGACACTCTCGCCGATCAGGGTCGCCAAGTCGGCGATGCTGAGGTCTTCGCCGACTCCGACGTTGATCAGGCGATGGTACGATGCCCGGTCCAGCGTCTCGCTGTCCTGACGCAGTAAAAAGAGAACCGCGTCGGCCAGGTCGTCCACGTGCAGGAATTCCCGTCGCGGAGTGCCGCTTCCCCAGAGTGTAACAAACGGTTTTCGCTGCTCCTTCGCTTCATGAAACTTGCGAATCAACGCCGGCAGCACATGGCTGGTTTCCAGGTCGAAGTTGTCGCCGGGGCCGTACAGATTGGTCGGCTGCAGGTTGAGAGTATCGAAACCGTACTGGCGATAGTACGAGCGGCACATGGTCACGCCGGCGATTTTCGCAACCGCATAGGGTTCGTTGGTCGGTTCCAGCGGCGAGGTGAGGAGATGTTCTTCCTTCATCGGCTGCGGCGCTTTACGCGGGTAGATGCAGGAAGAACCGAGAAAAATCAGCCGCTCGGCACCGTTACGGTAGGCTGCGTCGATGACATGGGTCTGTATCATCAGGTTGATCCCGATGAAATCGGCCGGGTACCTGTTGTTCGCTCCCACTCCGCCGACTTTCGCGGCGGCGAGGATGACGACATCGGGACGCTCCTCACGAAAGAACGCTTCGACCTCGGCCTGGCGTGTCAGATCAAGCTGTTCGCGTGTTCGCACGATGAGGTTGGAAAACCCCTCATTCCGCATGGCGCGAAGCACGGCAGAACCGACCAGCCCGGTATGCCCGGCGATGTAGAGTTTCGTGTCCTTACGCATCAGCGCTGAGTTCTCCATCGATCGAGTGCCCGGCATCGTGCAAAGTCCGCAGACGTTTCGCGAACTCGAGGTCGGATTCGACCATCATCGCCACCAGCCCCTTGAAGTCCACCTTCGGTTCCCATCCCAACTGCGTTCGCGCTTTGGACGCATCCCCGAGCAGCACATCCACCTCCGTCGGTCGATAGTAGCGCGGGTCGATTTCCACGTGCCGTTTCCAGTCCAATTCGAGCAGGGTTGCCACCTCGTCGAGAAGATCACGCACACTGTGTGTCGCGCCGGTGGCGACCACGTAATCGTCCGGCTTGTCCTGCTGCAGCATCAGCCACATCGCTTCCACGTGGTCGCCGGCGTAGCCCCAGTCACGTTTGGCGTCCAGGTTGCCAAGAAAAAGCTTCTCCTGCAGACCCATTTTTATCCGTGTCATCGCACGCGTGATCTTGCGTGTCACGAACGTCGCACCCCTTCGCGGCGACTCGTGATTGAAGAGGATGCCGTTGGCGATGAACATATCGTAGGCTTCACGGTAGTTGACGCAGAAATGGTAGGAAGCCACCTTGGAGACCGCATACGGGCTTTGCGGACAAAACGGGGTCTGTTCGTTCTGCGGCGGTTCGGAGTCACCGAACATTTCCGAGGTGCCTGCCTGGTAGAGTCGGATGGACTCGCCGGTGCTTTGCTTAAAATCGCGCACCGCTTCGAGCAGACGCAGGGTGCCGAGACAATCGATGTCTGCGGTGTATTCCGGTTGATCGAAGGAGACACGAACATGCGACTGTGCGGCAAGATTGTAGACCTCGTCCGGCTGTACGGTTTCGATGATACTGCGCAGGCCGGAACCGTCGCTCATATCGCCGTAATGGAGAAACATCCTCGCATCCGGATGGTGCGGGTCGAGGTAGAGGTGGTCGATCCGCTCGGTGGAAAAGGTGGAGGAGCGCCGAACCATGCCGTGCACCACATAGCCCTTTGCGAGCAGCAATTCGGCGAGGTAAGAACCATCCTGTCCGGTGATGCCGGTGATCAAGGCTTTCTTTTGCACCCTGCTTTCTCCCGATCTGTCATTCTTGAAGAAATGTCCATCCCTGCGCGCGGTCTGCGCAACCGGGTCAGTTTGAGTATAGGTCCGACCAAACCTCGGCGCAAGCTGAACCTGCGGCGTTGATACGAAGGACACAAGCCGGTGACAGGATAAAGGGGACCGGACCTGTAGCCCGGATATTTCACGAGTTCAAACTGCGACAGATGTGAGACGCGAAGAATGAAGCTGCATTGCAATACCGCGAATCCTTCGCAACAGAGCAGATGACGCAGTTAGGACCGCCCGAAGGGGGAATGAATACATGAGTCTGGCTTGGACACAATCTGTGCCGGAGAAAAACTGTATAGCACAACAATATCTTGTTGTTAATAGTGACTTATGAAAAGAATGTTTCCTTCATTCATGAAATATACAGGTTATCGAGGGAAGGCTTACGTCTGCGTGTCGATGCCTTCAGGAGTGTCTTTCTCCAGACCGAGGATTTCCCTGATCTGCAGCAGCAGGCGTGATGGACGATAGGGCTTTTGCAGGAAGCCGTCCACATCCAGGGCACCGGTATTCTGGAGGACACGCTGTTGTTCGTACCCGCTGCTCATGAGGATGTGCAGGCGCTTCTGCATGCGGCGGGCTTTCTGGATGAACTCGACACCGTTCATGCGCGGCATCACCATGTCGAGAACGACCAGGTCGATGGTCTCGCGCTCGATCGCCTGGAGGGCTTCGATCCCGTCGGCGGCGAGGAACACACGGTAACCGTCACGTTCCAGCAACCGCTTGATGGTTTTGCGAAGTGTCGTATCGTCTTCGGCGATCAGGATCGCCGGGGCTTCAGTTCTTTCAGACGGTTGCATCGTTCTAGTTGCGGCTGTTTCGGGGGAGCTTACCTGCTTCAATTTCGCCGGTAGAAAGACTGTGACGGTTGTGCCGTACTTCGGGCGTGACAGGATCTGCAGAAATCCGCCGTGGGAGCGCACGATCCCCAGCACCGCCGACAACCCAAGCCCGCGCCCGGTAAACTTGGTGGAGAAGAACGGCTCGAACACCTTGGAAAGTGTCTCCTCGTCCATCCCGGTTCCAAAGTCCTTGATCTCGAGAAAATGGTAGTAGCCTTCCGCTTTCTGTTCATCGGGATGAAAGGTGCCGACCGCAAAATCTTCAATCGTCATACGCCGCAGACCGTTCACCAGGCCGACCTCGCCCTCCCCGTCGCTGCCGTAGGCTTCCCCGGCGTTCACGACAAGATGAGTGATCATCTGGCGAATTTGGGATATGTCCGCCTGCACCATCGGCAGACCGTAGGTCAACGTTTGCGTGAGAGAAACACCTTCGGGGAGCGCATTGTCCAGCGCCGGTTTCGTCTGTTCCAGCAGTTCGGCAAGGTCAACTGTATCAGTAATGAATGTCCCTTCGCCCGCATATGCCAGCAGTTGACGGGTCAATTGCGAAGCGTGCTCCGCTGCGGTGGTAATCATCTGCAGGGATTGATAATCAGGAGAACCGGGCGGCATCTCTTCTTTCACCATTTCGGCATTGCCGACTATGCCGGCGAGCAGATTGTTGAAATCGTGGGCGATTCCGCCGGCCATCACTCCGAGGCTTTCAAGATGACGAGTCTTCTGGATCTCGACCTCAAGACGACGGCGTTCCTCGGTCTCATGTTTCAGCTCGGTGATATCGACGGACACTGAAAGCACCAGGGTGCGGCGTGTACCGC
>WJJA01000356.1 GCA_014729955.1 bacterium | reverse complement strand
TGGGTGTGGCTGGAAAGCGATGACGCTCCTACAGCAAAGATAACGGTGAGCAATGCGGGGGGAGGCAGTATGACCTGGAGCCTTTCCGAATCCATCCCCTGGCTTACTGCACAGAGTGAAGGTGGTACGCTTGCGTCCCTGGAAAGCACCACGAACACACTGACAGCGGAAAACTATCCGGGCGAGGGCACATACACTGGTACTGTTCAGTTTGACGCGCCGGAGTCTACTCCAACGTCGGTCGATCTTGGTGTAACTCTGAATGCTTTCAACGCCTGGACGGAACATCCGGTGACCGAGGAGTTCAACAGGCCTGAATCCATCGACTTCGCGGATATTGACGGAGACGGCGACAATGATCTTGCTGGCGCAGGGAACGACGACTTCGACCTGATATGGTTTGAAAACCTGGACGGCACAGGTACGACATGGTCTGAGCATCCCATCGCGGTTTTCTCGGGAGCAGGGTTTATCCGTATTGCGGATGTAGACGGTGACGGAGATATGGATTTTGTTGGCGGTGGAAGGGGTACCGGAGCCATGTGGTGGGAAAACACCGATGGGTCCGGCTTGAACCTGACCGAACATACAATCGTTTCAGACACTTATGTATATGGTATGGAGATCGCCGATTTTGATGAAGACGAAGACCTTGATGTGGTTATCGGGAATGCGGTTGCCGATGAAGTGACCTGGATGGAAAACGCTGACGGGTCCGGCACATCATGGACTTCGCATGTAGTGGATGATGCGGTCAACGGTGCGCAAGGTGTTCAGGTTGCAGACCTGGATGGCGATGACGACCTCGACATCCTTGGTCTTGCCAGACATGATGGTGACATCCTCTGGTGGGAGAACACCGACGGTGCAGCCTCTACGTGGACCCGTCACACCATTGAAAGCGAGTACAGTTCCCCATCGTTCACCGGTACTGCCGATCTGGATGGCGATGGCGACCTGGATGTCTTCAGCGGCTACGGGGGGACCATTCAGGGATTCCACTGGTGGGAGAACATGGATGGTGCAGGCACCAGTTGGACCATGCAAACGGTCGACACCGGCTATAGTGGTCCTGCGTCAATGACAGCAACCGACTTCGACAATGACGGCGATGTGGACCTGTTCGGTGCAGACTACCAACAAGGTGTGATACGGTGGGAAAATGTCGATGGCACCGGAACCAACTGGCTTGGCTCACCCCTCGTTTTCGATCTGCGTGTCTATGATCTTGAGGTAGCGGATATCGACGGTGACAGTGATTCCGATGTATTGGGCGCCTCTCTATTGGCCAACAAAATTGCCTGGTGGGAGCAGCCTGGAGTCGGTTCCGTACCCCCGGACGCTTTCACGTTGACCTCCCCTGCGGATGGAACGGTTTCAGGTTCCGAAACGGTTACCCTGGAGTGGGAAGAGGCAACCGATCCGGACCCGGGCGATATCGTGACCTACACGGTGTACGTGTCCGAGACAGAAGGCGAGCTCGGCACGGCCGTCGCCACGGACCTTTCCACGACCAGCTACGAGTTTACCGCCGTGGACGACACGCAGTACTGGTGGACGGTCGAAGCGGTGGACAGCTACGGCACCGGCACCCTGGCGGACGTCACCTGGAACTTCAGCACCTACATTGAAGAGCCGCCGAGCGCGTTCGACCTGGTATCGCCTGCGGATGGTGCAAGCCTTGACACGCAAACCCCGACCCTGAGCTGGGGCGAGTCCACCGATCCCGACCCGGACGATGAGGTCACCTACACGCTTTACTGGTCGGTGGACGATCCGGGCTTCACTGCGCCGGAGAGTGTCAACGGCCTGACGGAAACGAGCTACACGTTCGAGTCGGTCGATCAGCTGACCGGCAACGGCGACGGCGGTCGTGACGGCCGTGCGGGTGTGGACCGCTTCGGTGAAAGCCGGGACGGCCGTGCAGGTGTGAACCGTCACGGCAACGGTCCCGTCTCCTTCGAGAAGAACGGCGGCACGCGTGAACCGGTCACATTCCAGATGAGCAAGGATACCGGCAGGGCAACCGCGTCCAGCCGCCTGGATCCACGCACCGGCGGACAGCGTTCGTCGCGGGCGGGCTTCTCGTCAGGCAGCGGTCTGCGCAGCGACGACCGCAGCGCCTTCCCTGACGGTCGCGGCGACACCGGCGAAGGCCGTTCGCTCGACGAGCTGTCGGATGATATCACCGTCTACTGGTATGTTGTCGCCCATGATGGTGACACCGACGGTACCCCCTCCAACCAGAACCCGGACGACGGGACCACGTGGTCCTTCGGCACGGCGGTGCCTGAGCCGCCGGCGGACTTCGCTCTCAATGCACCGGCGGACGGAAGTGTGGAGTCGTCGACCGAAGTCGTACTGTCCTGGGGAGAATCGATCGATCCCGATCCGGGCGACGAGGTGAGCTACGAGGTCTATGTATGGACCGAAGGCGAGTCCATGCCGGACGAACCGGAAGCGGTCGTGACCGACGAAAGCTACACCTTCACCGGCGATGACGATCAAGCGTACGAGTGGACGGTGTACGCGGTCGACACGCAGGATCATGCGACGGCGGCGGAGAACGGACCGTTCGGCTACTCGATCTACATCCCCGAGGCGCCTTCGGCGTTCAACCTGACGTCGCCGGAAGACGGCACAACGGTCGGCGTGCTGAACCCGACGCTCAACTGGGAAGCGTCCTCCGATCCCGACCCGGACAACACGGTTACCTACATGCTGGAGTATGCGTTCAACGCGGACTTTACCGACGCGACAACGCATTCCGGTCTGACGACGAACTCCTACATGTTCGAAGAGGAACAGCTGCTGGGCGAGTTTTCTGAATGGTGGACGCGTCACGGCATGGACGAACTGTTGCCGGACGATGTTACCGTCTACTGGCGTGTGCTCGCGGAGGATGCCAATACCCCCGGCACCTGGTCCAACGGAGGGGCCGACCAGTTCTGGAGCTTTGATGTCTACTTTGAGCAGTCGCCGAATGCCTTTGCTTTAAGCACACCGTCCGACGGCGAAGTCCTTGCGGCTACTACGATAGACTTCGAGTGGAGCGAAGCGGTCGACCCCGATCCCAACGATGAAAGCCTGGTGGTCTACGACCTCTACATCTGGTTAGACGGCGAAGCGATGCCGGACGAAGCGAGCGAATCCGGACTCGACGCGACCACGTTTGAGTGGACCGGCGGCGAGGACGATACGGCCTACGAATGGCAGGTGATCGCACGCGACCCGCAGGGCAACGAAACGGAAGCCTCCAACGGCCCGTCCGGTTTCTCGATCTACATCCCGGAGGCGCCGACGGCGTTCAACCTCGTGTTGCCGGTCGACGGAACGACGTTTGATGATCAG
>WJJA01000355.1 GCA_014729955.1 bacterium | reverse complement strand
CCGCCGCCGATCACCAGCACCGTGTTCACCACCTCCGGCTTGTCTTCTTCCGGAAGCTTGACCTTCGCGGTCTTGGCGACGTACATGCGCACGTAGTCTTCCGCGAGCATCTGCGTGTCTTCGTCGTTCGGATCGTGCGACCAGACGACCAGTTCACGCAACGCCACGCAATCGACCATGATCTCCGGGCCGAAGTCGAACAGGCCGGGATAGGCGCGCGGGCTGCGGTCCATCACAACAATCCTGTGCAGCCCTTCCTTCTCGATATCTTCCTTGATCAGCGCAACACCTTCGGCCGAAGAGATGTGTTCATGAGTCTTGAACAGCGCAGCCTTGGCCTCTTTCAGCGCCACATTTTCGAGGGCGTCGAGGTCGAGGCTGTTCTTGATCTCGTCGTCCGCGGCACAGTACACGCCAACCTTGATTTCGTCCGCCATGGATCAGGACCTCCTCGCCATCAACAGCGCCTTCATCGCGGCGCCGGTCGCATCCTGCAGGGTTTCCGCCACGCCCAACGGCCGTACGTTCGTGCCGACACCGTAAATGCCGGCCGGCTCGTCGGTCTGCACGGCGAATCCGTTCTCGTCCAGTTCCAGTCCGTCCGGCGCATGCACGCTCGTCGCGGGCTGCATGCCGGTCGCCAGCACGACCATGTCGAAGTCGTCCGTCATCAGCTTGCCGGTGAGCGTGTTCTCCGCCGTCACCTTCAAGCTGTCGCCGTTCGGCTCCACCTTCGCGACCTTGCCGCGGTGCAGCTTGATCTTTTCGACGTCCTGGCGGTCCTGGTAGAAATCTTCCAGACGCCCCGGGGTGCGCACGTCGATGTAGAACATGTGCACTTCCGCTTCCGGCAGACTTTCCAGCACGTAAGACGCCTGCTTCAGGCTTGCCGCACAGCAGATGCCGCTGCAGAACGGCAGGTGGTTTTCATCACGGCTGCCCGCGCACTGCACAAACGCGATCTTCTTCGGTTCGCTGCCGTCCGACGGCTTCTGCACCTTGCCGCCGGTCGGGCCGTTCGGCGCCGCGATCCGCTCGAACTGCACGTTCGTCACGATATCCGTATGCTTGCCGTACGCCAACAGGTCCAGGTTGTTCGCATCGTACGGCTGCCAGCCGGTGGCCCAGGCGATCGACTTGCACTTCACGGTGTGGGTTTCCGGCTGCGCATCGAGGTCAAGCCCGCCGTCCGGGCAGCCTTGCGCCCACGTTTTGAACTCGTCGTCGTTCACGGCACGCTCGTCCACCACCCAGCGGGGCGGATAGGCGTTTTCAAACGGGTAGTAGAGCGCCTTGCGCTTCACCAGGCCGTAGTTGAAATCGTCTTCATACTCCACCGGGCACTCTTTCGCCCACTCGGTGTAGTCGCCGGCGTCCGGCTTGACATAACGCGGTTTCACGGTAAAGGTCACCGTATAGTTACCGGCCTCGCCTTCGATCTTGTCGACATCGGCCAGGGTAAAAACCGTAACGTTCGGGTTTTCACGAAGACGCCGGAAGTTGATCTCCAGTCCGCAGGAAGGGGGGCAAAGCTTGGGGAAGTAGTGGAACAGCTTCGCCACCCGGCCGCCCAAGGTCGCCTCCCGTTCGAGCAGGACAACTTCCAGCCCGGCTTCGGAGGCTTCAATTGCCGCGGTCATCCCGGCGATTCCGCCGCCGACCACCAGCAATGGGGCTTCCAGGTTTGTTGCCGTGTCAGGCATTCCAACACTCCTTGGCTCTAGCTTACGTGAATGTTTTCACACACAGGATATAAAGTCAGGCAGCGACCGCGTGCTCAATCCCTGCCGCGTTGCACGCGGCGTTGCGGATGCCGTTGCAGCCGTTGCACAAACCCGTCACTTTGTTTTCGCGAAGACGCATTTCGCCCCTTGGTGAAACGGCACGAAACTTAGTATTCGCACATCCGGGAGTCAAGCAGATAGGCATTCCGAACTCATGGAAAATCAATGAAAAATCATGTGAATGTGTGCAACAAGCACCCCCTTCTGAAACACCACATACGGGGAACGCTTAGATTGACAAGGGCTTACCGTAACGTCAGGCATGCCGAAGTTTTGCAACGATTCCCCGTCACCGTCTCGAGTCCTCCCGGAGCACGATATTCGATTTTACGAATATAAGTTTGTGCTAAATCATGGAATGAGCTTTGAGATCGTTTTCACATAAATTAGGATTGCATGGGTCAAAAACTAACTTCAGCCGCCCAAATCGATGGAATACAGTGCTTTTAAGGCTCGCTGAAGGTAATACCCGGGCCGGGCCGGGTGATATTGCTGATACGGATCGCTCCCGCTGTGATGGAATTCGGGAATCGCTGTCGCTACATTAGAAGGAAGCGGATACAATCATACAAGGGGGACTTGCCGTGAAACACCTGCGGATCATTGCGCCGATGCTGTTCGCTTTCCTGACCCTGCTTCCACCTTCTGCTCAGGCAGACGACAGCCTCAACGTCCAAACCCTGTCCCATCTGCCGCTGCATCAACACTGGGAAAAGACCTGGGACCTGAAATTACGGGACGGGTATGCCTGGATCGCCGGTGGAGATGCGGGGATCCTGGTCGCGGAAACCGATCCTCCAGTCGGCATCACGAACGTCGTAAACCGAGTCCTGCATGATCGCGTCATTGCGCTGGACATTCAAGGTGATCGACTCTACGCCCTGGCAGAAGTGGGAAACGATAACTACCGCTTGCGAATCTATGACATTGCCGACCCGCCGAACTTGTCACACCTGGGTATGCGTTGGATTTCAGAGGCGAAATCATTTGCCGTCTGGAACAACGAAGCCTGCGCTGTCGCATCTTCCTACGAATGTTATCTCCTCGACGTTCGCAACCCGTCCTCACCAACAGTGGTAGACACGATCGACATTCAACCACTGGGCGGGTACTACTCCACGGATCTCACCGCGATGACTCTTACACGGGATTTCATGGTGTTTACCATCTGGAAGTATGATGTAAACCATGGAACAATATGGGGCGAAGGTGCGGAGATGTGGATGGCTCATTACGATCTCGAATCGGGCTTCGATGACCCGGACTTCCTCCGCGATGTGGGATACATGGATGACAGGGTGGGAGATTTGGTCTGCTATCCGCATGCAAACCGTGACACTACGATCATCTTTTCACAGCGCCAGGGCTGGATCCTGAGTGAATACTTCGACAATTCACTTTTGAGTTATCGCGATATCGGGAACGGTCCCCATTTCGGTCGAACCCTGCAATCGGGCGTTCGAATTTTCCGGGGCAATGACGTGCTTCTCCAGATGAGGGGAATGGCGACGGGTTTATCGCTATCGGGGTTGGACATTCAAACGGGTGTGGAGCGATGGAACATGCCCTGTGACGAGTATTGCTCAGCGACACAGGGCGACGGCTTGATCCTTGCCGCTCGCGGCACGATTTACCACCCCACGGTCAAGATCGACCAGTGGTCGTATCAGCCCTTCGAAGAACCTGAAGCTCTTTCGACCTATGACCATCGCATGCGATGTGAAGCGCTCACCTTTGCCGATCCTTACGTGGTAACCACCTACCGGGGTCTGCAGGTTTTCGAGGTGTTGCCGGATCAGACCATGGAAGAACGCTTTCGCGACAATTTCAACGGTGCACGCGGTCTCACGGGGCATCAATGGGTCTTCTATGTACCCTGCGGCGAAAACGGGTTGCGTGTTTATAACCGTATGGACATCGCCAACCCGCAGCTTGTACGAACTGTGAACGATCATGATTTCAATATCGTGCAGACCTATGACCACTACCTCTATGCGCTTGGATCCGACAGCCTGGTGATCTATGACATTGCGAACCCCGGCAATCCTGTGCAGACGGGAGTCCTGCATGAGATGAACAGCGGGGATCCGGACCTCTTTTGCAGCGCCCTTCATATCGTCGGGGACTACCTCTATTACCATCGTTCAAGACCGGGGTACTTGAAGGTGTTTGACTTGTCCGACCCCCTATCTCCGGAAGAAGTCCACAGCGTTCATGCAGGTGTTTCCATTACAAGCCGGTTTCACGAGTCGGGCAACAGTCTCCTGTTGCCGCGCAACCGAGAGATCGTGAAGATCGATGTATCCGAACCCGCCTCACCCGTCATCATTGATGATTGGTTCGAGTTTCCACTCCATACCGTACCGGCTGATATCAGTGTCCTGTGGGACCGTTACTTCGTCACCTCTGTGTATCGAAGTGACCTTCATGAGGGCCGGATCACCCTCTGGGACACCGAAAGCGGAACACCGGAACCGATTGCCTATCATTACAACTCCGAGCACAGGGTCTACGGCGCATGGTGCTACGGCGAACGGATGTTTGCGATAAGAGATGACGGGCTTGTGAGGTTCGACCTCTCGGCTGTGCTGGGCACACCGGAGAAAGAAAACGATACCGCTGCAATCCCCTCTTCTTTCTCCCTGCAAAACGCCCGACCGAACCCCTTCAACAGCAGCGTCACAGTTGAGATCGCATTGCCGAACGCCGGTACCGTCGAGTTGCACGCCTGCAACCTGCTGGGGCGCAGGGTGGATCGTATCGCATTGGGGCGCAGGACGGCGGGTGTGCATCAACAGACCTGGGCGCCTCGGGAATTGTCGTCCGGGGTCTATTTCCTGCAGGCGCGCACCGGTGACGGAAGAACAACCCGTCCGCAGAAAGTTGTGTATATCCGTTAAGGGGGATGTTTCCCGTTGCCTGCGAACGTTATAGACCGCGCTGGTGGATCGGTTCACACCCCTCTGACGCAGACCAAGACCCGACACAACATTCCGTCAGACCTTCAGATCTGACGGAAGCCGCGAACCGGTCTTTCAGATCACCCTGCCTCGAACGGTCCGCGCGGTTCGTTCACCGCTGTACCTTCGCGTACCTCTTCCGGTTCGCTCCCGAGCAGTTCGTCCGGCACCGGCAGGTCACGGATCGACTCGAGCCCGAAGTATTGCAGAAAGCCCTGCGTGGTACCATACAGGAGAGGTCGCCCGGGGGATTCGGCACGACCGGTAACCTTGATCAGGTCACGTTCCAGCAGGTTGCGCAGCACGGGGGCGGTGTCGACGCCGCGGATCGCATCCACTTCGGCGCGTGTGATCGGTTGACGATAGGCGATGATCGACACCGCCTCGAGCGCGGCACGAGACAGACGGGTCCGTGACCGGCCTTTCAGGTGCTTGCGTATGATGTCGGCAAATTCAGGCCGCGTGGTGAGACGCCAGCCGCCGGCGACTCGCTGGATGGTGAAGGCATGGCCGGTGCGCACGAACCATTCGCTCAGTTTGTCGATCAGGTCCGGCACCTCGGCGGTGAGCAGGTTGCCTGACGCGGCGATTTCATCGGCGTCAAGGGGTTCGTCGGCGACAAACAACAGCGCCTCGACCAGAGCCAGGTTGTGCGGCAGGTGGGGGAGGGTGCCGGCGGATTCGATGCGCGGCTCTTCCAGCATCGGCAACCCGACCGTTGTCCCTTCGACCGGCGAAACCGGTCGTTCCACGCTCCGGTGACGCAAACGGCCGTCGCGAGGGAGATTGCGCTGTCCGCGTATGGAATCGGCCCGCCAGCGGCGTACTCGACGCTCCGCGGCACTCGGCCGGTCACTCTTCCCAACCAAAGGCGCCCTGTGAGTCGGGGCCATCGTCGTCCTCCTCCTCCCGTTCCAACTCCGATTCAGCATACTGCGGACCGCGGTAGATCCAGACCTCTTCAAACAGGTTGTCCTGCCGTACCGCCACCTTGCGGCTCTTCAACAGCTCGAGCAACGCGAGAAAGGCGATCACCACCTCGACACGCTGGGTGAAGTCTCGCGCCAGTTCCAGGAAGCCGACTCGCACCCGTTCCCGCAGCGCATCGAGAATCAGCAACTGCTGGTCTTCGATCGTCACCTCGAACAGGCGCAGTTGCCGTGTATCCGCTTCCGCGAGACGGTTGCTGACCTTGCGAAAAGCCTGCGCCAGCTGAACCAGCGAAATATCCTTGAGCGCTTCTTCCGCAGGTGCCAACCGGGAAAACTCCGCACTTGCACCGCGGGTGAAGTGCTCCCGCTGCTCCGACTCGCCTTCCGCCAGCTTGCGTGCCGCGGCGACAATCTCACGGTAGATCTCGTCAAGCTCGTCCGAACGCTCCAGGTCCGGTTCCTCGATCTCGTCCTCCTCCTCGTGCCGTCCCAGTGCCAGCAGAGAACGTGCCTTCATTCGGAGGATTGCGGTGGCGATGTAAAGCACTTCGCCCGCGAGGTCGAGGTCGAGGTTGTGCACCTGCCGTGCATATTGCAGAAACCGCCGTGCGATCTCCGACAGTGAGATCTCGTTCAGTTCGATCTCATGTTCACGGATGATGTGCAGCAGAAGATCCATCGGACCTTCGTACACCGGCGTGGTGACTGTGTATATCTGGGTTTCGCTCATGCGCTCGCAGAAAAAATGCCTGCCAGGTTACTCGATAACGTACCGACCGACGTGTGACAGCGGGGGAACGAACGTTCCTGACCCTTCCCTAAACAGACGAACGGCCTTGCGTAAATCAGTCTGGAAATATGCTCTCTGCGTGCGTGGAATGCAAAAGGCTGACGGGTCAATCGACACGAGTCGGGCGAATCGGTGCGAGAGCCTGATGCAGCCGGACCCGACACGGGATCCGGTGAATCCGTGTCGGCAACCAAAGGAAGTCAGCCAAGCGCCGCGTTGCCGGAGCAGGCGACGGGCAGAGAAGTCGTCCCCGCCCGAGGATTTGTTATCAAAGACGGTTTCCTGCCAACCGGCAAAGTCAGAAACGGGTTTAACGAGGCGTACTGCGGAACACCGGCAGCAGATGGTCGTGGATGTCGCTGTTGATCGTTGCCAGCAGGCCTTCGTTGTGTTCGAGGCGTGAGCCGGTCATCCAGTCCATCTCTTTGCCGTTGATATCGGTCACCCTGCCGCCCAACTCCTGCAACAACAGGGCGCCGGGCGCATGGTCCCAGGCAAAGAAAGCGCCGAAACTCGCACTCGGTTTGCGTGCGTAGAGGTGCGCTTCGCCGACGGCAAGCGCTGCGTATTTCGCCTGGCTGTCCACAGGGATATTGGTCGCCGGAATCCCGGCATCTTCAATCGGTTTCGGCAGGGTGGCGCCGCCGTGGGCACGACTTCCGACCACCTTCAGATTGGTCGCGAGGATCTCCTCGGCGGCGGGCAGATCGGGCGGCAGGATCGTGCTCGGCTCATCATCCCCGGACAGTTTGCACATCCAGGCGCCTTCGCCGGCGACCGCGTGGTAGAGACCGCCGACCACGCTCGGCAGCGCTTCAGCTTTCCCCGGTACGGCCAGCCACGAACGTTCAAGTTGACCGTCCACGCACCGCGCCGCCGCCACCGCATACAGCAGCCCGCGCACAAAACCCTTGGTGCCGTCCAGCGGGTCGACAAACCAGCGCGTGGTGTTTGTCGCATCGCCGCGATGCCCGACCGCATCGTTGATTTCACCGTTGGAAACGGTTGTACCCAGCACCTCTTCCATGACTTCACGGACTCGGGACGCGCGGGTATCATCTGCGAGCGATGCCGGATCCTCTTCGGCGAAGATGTTGTCTTCGGGAAAATGGCGTGCAATCGCGCCAAGAATAAATGCCTGCGCCGCAAGATCCGCCACGGTTACCGGGGTTTTGTCCTCTTTCGCCCAGGCATCGGCATCACGGTCATCGTTGCGTACCAGCCACGTTGCACGCGCAGCACGACGCATCGCGGTATGAATGTCATGAAACGCTTCGTTCGTCATGGGTCTCGTCATGTTGGTGATCGAAAATTGTCAGGGTACCAAGGTGCAGGGTGGACAGGAAAGATGCAAGGCGAAGCAACAGAGGGGAGAGTCCCTTACCCCGAATTGGATGAAGAAAACAATCAATTCGAACGACAATCTGAACCAGGAGTTGATATCCGGTTTGCGATACTCGCTCCCAAGCGAACCGCTTTTATTCTTTCGCCTTCGGGACTTATACGGCATCTGCCTTGTGGCGAAGATCTCGTGATACTGCAATGCAGTTTTTCCCTTCGCGCCTCACATCTGACGCAGTTTGAACTCGTGAAATATCCGGGTTAGCTTGAACTCCTGAAATCAATAGAGAAATGTCAACCCGGTAGGGGGTTCCTGACCGGGTTGAGGTGTGCGGCAAGGGTAGCGCGAGCGCTACAAGGTACTTGTATGTGGATCGGGGCCTTGCGGACCCGGAGGTCTATCGTCAGTTTCCTCCCGATCCGCCGCCGGACCCTTCGTCCTCTTCTTCGAACTCTTCTTCTTCGCCCTCTTCGAACAATTCATCCAGGTTGTCAAAGTCGAGATCGGGCAGTTCAATCGTACCGCTCGTATCGGCGCCGGTGGTGTCCTGCTCGCCGCCGAACAGATCCGGCAGATCCACCGGGGGCTCGTCCTGACCCTCATCCAGGGTCGGAATGTCCTCCTCACCTCCTTCGCCCCCGGCACCTTCTCCGGCCTCCGGTGCGGCACCCTCTTCCAACTCTTCATCATAACCGGTGTCAGACGGCGGGCCCTGCAGCTCTTCGCCCTCGTCGCCCGCTTCATCCTCTTCCAGGAAGAAGACCGGCATCTCCTCCTGCTCGCCCTCCGGCGTCTCTTCCGTTACCGCTTCGTCCGCATCGGGTTGCTCGGCACGGAGGTCTGCTTCCTGCTGCTGTTCCCACTCGTCCGGCGGCTGTTCGAGCATTTCGTCGCGCAACACCACGCGCAAAGAGTCTTCAATCCGTTCTGCCAGGCGCTCCTCGAACACCGAGCGACGTTTGATAATCTGCTTTTGCAGCACCTCTTCCTTGCGCTCAGCGTAAGCTTCCATGCGTGTCAGCTCGTATTCCCGGTCACGCAGGGCTTTGTCCAGATCATGCACGAGGTTTGCAAACTCGATGGTCGCGGCATCGAGAAACTCCAACCCCGGCTTGGTACGTGCCAGGCGGTTCACACTCCAGTACACCTGTCCGTTGCCGGGTTCGATCAGACGCAGCCGAACACCGAGATACCCCTTCGACGCCATCATCAGGAAGCCCGGGCTGCCGGTGTCCCAGCGGTAAACTTCCAGCGAAGCCAGCGCATCCACTCCGGCCGAATTTTGCACCACCGGTTGAGCTTTTGTCCCGAACGCTTCGCCAATCTCGAAACGCCGATCCTGGAGGATCTGCTCGAAACGCATCAGCTCCATGACATCGTAAATGCGAAGCAGTTCGGTGGACATCAACGCGGAGACCGTGCGCGGGTTGACACGTTTGACACTGCGCGGCAGCGATGCCGGCAGCACGGCAATCCGCACCTCGATACGGGGATCTAGGCCCTCCATGAGCCGAATGTCGCTGCCGCCGGCACGAAGCGTACCAACAGGCAGCAGACTCAACAGCAGCAGGGTCAGCACGGTCTTTTTCATCGGGGCATCCTTTCGCTCTCCCTCTCTGTATCGGCAGGATGCAGGCAAAACCTGAGCGCCTGCTTGAAGAATTCCTCCGGAGACACACCGAAAAAGCTCGCGTGATGAGAGAGGATTCTGTCGGAAAATGGCAGAAGGAAGGCAGGTGACAAGAGCGGATTCACCGGATGTGTGAAAATTCAAAGTCCAATTTGAGATATTCACTCAAGTGCAGTGTATTCCTCCCATGATTACACGTCTGATCTCAGATGAGTTGCTGCAGGCCGCCGAGGAATACCCGGTGGTAACCATTCCGGGGCCGCGTCAGTCCGGGAAGACGACTCTCGCAAGAATGACCCTCCTTGACATGCCCTATGCATCTTTGGAAGCTCCGGATACACGACTCGCAGCGGAAGAGGACCCGCGTGGTTTTCTTGCACAGTTTCCCCGGGGCGGCATTCTGGATGAAATCCAACGACTTCCTGCACTGCTATCCTATCCCGAATATTTCATGAATGAAGAGATCTTTCTTCTCTAAAAACTATAGCAACAATATGATAACATCACGACATGCAGTTTTTCAGCAGCACAGATTGTGTCCAGGCCAAACTCATTTTTTCATTCCCCCTTCGGGCGGTCCCATCTGCGTCATCTGCTTTGTTGCGAAGGATTCGCGGTATGGCAATACAGCCTCATCCTTCGCGCCTCACATCTGACGCAGTTTGAACTCGTGAAATATGCGGGCTAGCAATTGTACGGAATAAGCATACAAGCTGCCCAATCGCTGCCTTATAAACACACCTGTGTACTCGTGTGGACCCTCCACCGATACCGGGACCGCATTTCATATCCTCAAAACGACAGGCTTCCAAAACCACTTTGGAGCTGCTGAGGTGGACGGCGAGGTTATGTTCCGTCTGTGCGAATGTGCTGTCAAATGTCAATCCTACCAGTCGCAGTGTATCCTGGCTGACATTATTGACTTTGATCGCATAGCCATCTCCGAACCGGGGTAGCTGATGCGTGTAGTAGCGATCAACGAGGAATCTTTTTCCAGCAGGAAACGACTCGCAATCGTGAGAGGCAACCCCTGAACCGAGGCGGATTCGGCGTACATCCCCGGTTCGTAGATGACCGTATCTCTTTCGGAAAGGACCCAAAGGGCTTCGGAGAGATTGTTGAACTGGGTGGGAATGGAAACGATGTCGGCTGAAACGGGTACAGCAGCCCCATACAGAATCGGGATCAGAAATAGAAAACCCCGGTGCCATTTCATTGTTGTCCCCCTTTCGGTAGAAACCCCGGTTGGACCATAACAGCGGTCCACTTGAAGTAGTATGTGCATGGTTCCTACCGGGAGCAAGCCTGGCTGCAGAAAAAACACAATTGTATGTTCAAGTAAAATCGCTACTTACCAAGAATTGTCAACTCATATCTAACGGCTGCCATGGTCCGGTATTCCGACACTGAGCACATAGATCGGGAGATGGTCCACACCCAGTAGTCTGCGTAACGGTTCTTCATGAAAAGCACCCACCGTCACAGCACCAAGCTCAAGGGTTTGCGCCTGGAGACAAAGGTTCTGTCCCGCATGGCCCGCTTCAAGCAGAACATATTGCCGTGCACGTTCCCCATATTTTTTCCGCGTGAGCTCTACTACCCCGGTAATGATGAAACTGCAGGCAGAAGTTTGAATGCATTTCTGTCCCAGAGCGGCATTGGCTACATCCTGAAGTGAAACCTCCGGGTCGATCAATTCGATGGAATGGTTTCCGATGTCCTGACCCGGCTGGTAATGGTACAACCCCTGCGGCAGATCCTTCACACGTTCTGCGACAACGTACACCTCCAGGGGATACAGGGCACCGGCGGAGGGGGCTGCACGGTATCCGCGCGGTGAAGTAATCCCCTGGCAGGCCCAAAGCAGTTGCGCCAGATCCTCCAGGGCGACTGAATCGGCGGTGTAGGAACGGACCGAACGACGTGAAAAAATCGCTTCTTCGAGCGAATAGTCACTCTCGAATGTCGGAGCCGGCAATTGGATCACCGCATCATTTCCTCTCGCATCAACAGAGAGAACCATGGAAAGTACCGTCAGCACAGCTGCGTACCGGAATACGGTTGATATCATGATGAACCCCCATGTGACCGTGTGAGCAGGGTTGTGCCCCATCCTCTCGTATCCCATCCCATCTCGTGATCAGGGACAAAGTAAGGATATAGCATCACGCAGGAAACAGGGGCATGCGAGAGCCTGAATATGAAAAGCAGAAGGCAGCTTTTGCAAGGAGACATGGAATGGCACCTTCTGTCCCGGTTTTCGGTTCTTCGTAAAATCCATGAAAAACAGGTTTTCATGATGGAACACATCAATGAAAACCTGTTCACGCTGTTGCACTTTCGGATGCATGACTGATGAGGTTCAATACACGTTGAAGCTATTCGCCAAACAGCAGCTCATCACCTTCTTCGATGCTCAGTTCATCCGATGGCTTGATCTCATTGGCGGTCGAAGGTTGTACAAGGCGGTTGCCGTTTTTGCTTATCCTGCTTGCATTCTGCATAAGAGCTTTCTGACCTTCCCGGAGAGTAAACATCTGCAGCATATCCAATAATTGCTGTGCCTGACCATTCAGCTCCTCTGAAGAGGCTGCTGCTTCCTCCGCAGCAGAGCTGTTGGACTGTGTAACTGTGTCGATCTGCTGCAACGCTCCGCTGAGTTCCTTCAGCCCCGTGGTCTGCTCAGCGCTGGACTCGGAGATCTCCAGGATCAAGTCACTCACTTTGGAGGCTCTGGACACGATAAGATCCAACGATTTGGCAGTTTCTTCGGTGATGGAGGTACCAAGCGCCACTCTGCGAATCGATTCCTCGATCAGTTCGGTGGTTTCTTTTGCAGCAGATGCACTGCGTTGTGCCAGGTTACGCACTTCTTCGGCAACCACGGCAAACCCTTTCCCGTGAACACCCGCCCTCGCTGCTTCAACTGCCGCGTTCAGTGCCAGCAGGTTGGTTTGGAAGGCAATCTCATCAATCGCCTTGATGATCTTTGAAACCTCGCTGGATGCCTCATTGATCGACTGCATGGCCTCCTGCATCTGTTTCATGTTGCGGTTTCCCTTGTCTGCCACCTCAAGTGCATTGCCGGCAAGGTCGGTGGCTTGAACCGCATTTTCCGCATTCTGTTGCGTCATATGTTCGAGCGACAGGATTGCACGGGTCACTTCTTCAAGGTTCGATGCTTGCTCCGTAGCACCCTGGGAAAGCGATTGGCTGGTGTCGGAAACCTGGGTCGCGCTAAGCTGCACCTGTCCCGAAGCAGTGAATACCTGCTGGAGGGTTTCATTCATGGACGCCAGCGTTTGGTTCAGGGAACGTTTGATTTTTGCGTGATCCCCGTGGTATTCCCCGCGCATGTGGCTTGTAAGATCTCCCTCGGCCATCTTTGTCAAGACTTGGGAGGCTTCGTTGATGGGAACAATCACAGAGTCGAGGGTTTGGTTAAGACCTTCCAGGATGGACTGCCAGGCAGGTTTTCCTCTGAACGTCTCCACATTCGCACGAACATCAAGCCGTCCTTCTG
>WJJA01000354.1 GCA_014729955.1 bacterium | reverse complement strand
GTCCTATATGCATTCTTGCAGCACCTGGACTGACAGGAATGAGAAACCCTCAGGTCACACACGCGACAGGATCGCGCGCAAGACCTGAGGGAACGTTTGGCGCTTCAAGACCCGACCTCTTAAGCCTGCTTGATTCCAGGCCGCCTTAGAAGCGCTCGGCGATCGCCTTGCCCTGCATGAACAGCTGCAGGTAGTCCGGGCCGCCGGCCTTGCTGTCGGTGCCCGACATGTTAAAGCCGCCGAAGGGTTGCACGCCGACGAGCGAACCGGTAATCTTACGGTTCAGGTACAGGTTGCCGACGTGGAACTCGCGACGGGCACGCTCCAGGTGTTCACGGTTGTTGGAGATGATGCCGCCGGTGAGGCCGTACTCGGTGCCGTTGAAAATCTCCACGGCATGCTCGAAGTCGCGTGCTTTGATCACCGCCAGCACCGGGCCGAAGATCTCTTCTTGAGCAATGCGGTGGTTCGGTTCGACTCCGCTGATTACGGTCGGCTCGATAAACCAGCCGCCTTCCTTCACACCGCCGCCGCATTCCAGCTTGCCGCCATCGTCCTGGCCGAACTGGATGTACTCACGGATTTTCTCGTAGGCTGCGCCGTCAATCACCGCACCCATGTCCGGGTAATTTTCCGGGTGATCCACGGTCAGCTTCTTTGTCTTCTCTACGACGAGACGCAGCACTTCATCATAGAGCGGCTCTTCCACGATCAACCGGCTGCAGGCGGAGCATTTCTGCCCCTGGAACCCGTAGGCGCCCTTGACCGCTTCTTCAGCAGCGTATTCGGGATCGGCGGTAGCATCCACCACGAGGGAGTCCTTGCCGCCCATCTCGAGGATGGTGCGCTTGATCCAGATCTGGCTTTCGTTCAGCTTCGACGCGCGTTCCTGGATGCGCAGGCCGATTTCCTTGGAACCGGTGAAGGCGATCATGCGGGTGAGGGGGTGGTCGACCATGGTATCGCCCACTTCACCGCCGGAGCCCGGCACGAAGGTGATCGCCTGGGGCGGCATGCCTGCTTCGAGCAGGATGTCCACGAACGTCGCGGCGATGATCGGCGCGGTTGACGCCGGCTTCAGCACGGCGCAGTTGCCGGTCACCAGCGCGGCGGTGGTCATCCCGGCCATGATCGCGCAGGGGAAGTTCCACGGCGGAATCACGACGACAACGCCGAGAGGTTCATAGACAAGCGTATTGTCTTCATCCGGCCAGGGGTAGACCTCGTGCTCGCCGCCGAGGCGCAGCATCTCACGGCCGTAGTATTCGAGGAAGTCGATCGCTTCGGCAGTGTCGCCGTCAGCTTCCGGACGGGTTTTGGCTTCTTCGTAGCTCATCAGCGCGGACAGTTCGTGCTTGCGGCGACGCATGATCGCGGCCGCACGAAAGAGGATGCGCGCGCGGAATTCTGCGGAGGTGAAACGCCAGTACTCTTTCCAGAACTTGTAGGCTTTCTCAATCGCCTCGGTCGCCTGCTCTTTATTCGCCTTGCCGACCGTGCCGACCACAAAACCTTCGCGGGACGGATCGTACGAGGTAATCACCTTGTCGCTCTTGACCCGCTCGCCGCCGATCAGCAGGTCCCAGTGCTGCCCCAGGCCCGCCTTCACCTTCTTCATTGCTTCATCGTACGCCTTGGCGTTCGCTTCAATGCTGAAATCTTCACTGCCTTCGTTTTTGTATGGCATGACAGACATCAGGGTACCTCCCTATCGCTTTGTGGCACATGTTGTGCGGTAAAATGGGTTCCATGTGCCGATACTTCACATGGCAACCACTGTAAAATCAGGCGGTGCGGCGAGTGAAATCCCGCGTCCGGACCTCTTCGAAGCGGCAATATAAGGAGGGGGTCAAGCGCGGGCAACCACGTCAGAAAGCCCTGCTCGGCCCCTTATGACAACACTGCCGGCTCACACTCTTCCGCACCCAATGACCGGATTGGATCCACGGTGAACTTGCTTTGCAGTATGTTCTTTACGCGAGGTTTGCAGTCTGAGAATGTGGTCATCTCCATGAGGAGGACGTTACAAACGGGTGTTTGCTGAAACGATGACAATCCTCAAGGCAAGTCCTGTTTCGAACTGACGATACCTTCATGCAATCAGGAATCAGAATCAATCCGTTTGACGCGCAGGGGCGCAGCGCTGCCCTCTTTGTCCTGACCGAGGTAAACGGTAAGGTGAGGATAAGGTATTTCGACCCCTTCACGATCAAACCGTCGTTTCACATAGTACAGGTATTTGCGCTGCACAGCCCACTGCCGACCTGTTTCGGTTTTCATGCGGACGCGGTAGACCACGGCGGAATCGGCGAGTTCCGTGATCCCGAGAATATCAGCATCTTCCAGGATCCATTCGCCGACGTCAGGATCATCTCGCAAAGCGGTTGCTTCTTCCATAAGCAGTCGAAAGACCTCGTCGGCATTCTCACGGTAGGCAACTCCGATGTCCACCTGGCACTGGCTGTAAGCTTTGGTCATGTTGATCACTGTGTCGATTTCGCCGTGCGGGATGATATGGACATTTCCCTCCAGGTCTCGCAGAATCAGTGTGCGGAATGTGATCTCTTCAACACGTCCCCTGTTTCCGTCCGATGTACGAACCCAGTCTCCGACCCGAATCTGGCCCTCCAGGATGATGAAGAAACCGTTGAGGACATCTTTTACGAGGCTTTGTGCACCGAAGCCGATTGCCAGGCCCAGAACACCGGCGGCGGCGAGAATCGGTCCGAGGTTCACACCCAGTTCACTTAGAACCAGTGTGACTCCCAGTCCGAAAAGGCCGATGGTGAGAAGATTTCGGATGATGCCGAAAAGGGTTTGGAATCGCTTGGATGACCCGAAATCTCGTGCCTTGGAAACCTGCAGCAGGCGTCGTGATGTGGAGACCAGCAGTTTCCACACCAGGCTCAAGACAATGACAATCAGGACAATCCGAAACAACCGTGGACCCCAGATGTCAAAGCCGTTTTTGATATCCGTCCAGATGGTTCCCATATCGAGAAAAGAGACGTCCATATGACCTCCTCGGCCGTGTAGAAGCCCGTCTACGGCCGCGGCAATTGATGGTCCGGAGATACACGCTCGTCCGTCACAAGCCGATCTTCCGGCGTCAGCACCCGTACCAGTCCGCCCCAGCGTTCGTCCAGCGCAAAACCGACACGTGATCCCAGTTCTCGCAGCAGGAAATGCAGCTTGACCACATCGACACCCCGTTCGGCCATGCGTGCGCAGACATCATCCAGGAGCGCACCTCCCAATCCTCGTCGTTGCAGCGGTTTCGTTACCGCCATCGCCTCGACTGAGACCACGTCCGCGCCCTGTGTCTGGTAGCACAACCCGGCGACGATGCGTTCCCGATCATCGAGGGCGACATAGAAGTAGTCCTGTTCGGATACCTCTTTCGGATACTTTTCCTGGTAGAACAGGCGATACACTTGTGCGATTTCAGAGGGATCGAGCGGTTCGCGGATGATGTATTGTTTACCGTAGCGATCTTCGATTTCCGACTGCACAATCACGGTCGGGGTTTCCTGCTGCCCGACGGTCATCACTTCCACCGGTCTGCGGCGGCCGTGCCGCGGAAATACCAGCCGGCTGAAGACTTCTCGATCCGCCGCGTTTTCGAGCGACGCGTGCAGGTCGGACAACTCAACCCGCTGAGTAGCGGGGCGGTCCGGATCGCGGAACATCTTTTCGAGCAGTGCGTCGAACGCTTTGCGAACCCGTTTTTTCGCATGGTAGAAGTACGTGTGACGGTAGAAATGGTAGCGTGCAATCTCAGGATAGCGTCCGAGGCGATAGGCGCGGAACAGCTGCAGCAAAAGCTCTTCACGCCCGCGTGGGGCCATGCGCGGCGAAAAACGCAGCATTTCACGAAAGCGGTCGATCGCGTTTTGTACCGGCAGAGGTACATAGTATTCTTCACGGCGCAGGTTGAGGTAGTCCGCCAGTGAGATTTCCAGGTTGTCCCGTTCGGCACCGTACTCAGCTTCCTGCAGATCGGAGTAGAGCTTTTGCAAAAATTCGATTCCTCCGTACTGGCCAAGTGCCTCAATGGCGCCGTCATAAATCCAGCGGTAGTCAAGATCTTCTTCGCACCACGGGTAATGGGCGATGGTTTTTCGGTAGAAATTTCGGACAATCGGGATGATCAGATCGCCGGGAGTGCGATATTCGGACCAGTTGGTCAGTGAGAGAATCGCAGCTCCGACACGGAAATCCAGGCCCGGTACAACTACGTTGGCGGCGGAGAGATGTCCTGGAATGACGCGTTTTCCGCCGGCATTCCAGGCCTTGAAGATCGTTGCGAACGCGCGGATGAACAGCTTTCGCCACGTGTTAGGCGGTTCAATGTCACGGTATTGTTCAAGACGGCCGGCATACTCACGGATACGTTCCCAGACAGTCAGGTCGGAAAGAAACACCAGCGACATCGCCCCGAGTTCAGGGCGGCAACAGCCGAAGCGGGGGAGGGGAGGGGTTCGGAACGGATAGCCTGCGATCGCCATCGACCAGTACATCGTTTCTATTACGTGCTCTTCTTCAAAATCTTCTCGCAAGAGAAGCTGCAGGTCGAAGTGCCTTCCACCCTCCACATTGACACTCATTCGATATCGCTGGAACTGGTGATGGGAAAGGATGCGTGAGATCCAGATTCCGTTTGCAGGCACCTTCTCAAGCGCGAAGTCATCCCCGTCATAGGCGAGAATCACCGATTGTTTCAGAAATGTTGTGCCTTCAAGAACCTTGCGGATACGTTCGCGGCCTTTCTGCGTTACGTTATCGTCAAACACCAGGCGCTTTTCCCACTCCGCCCACTCATTGCCGAGGGGGTCATGAGACAGAGTTGACTCGTACCAGGTGACCATATCGAGCAGCTTTTCCTTTGCATCATCCGCAAGTTGCTGGTCGTCGTGATGAAGCACCCAGCAGGCCAGCTCTGATCGTACTTGTGCGTAGTATTCCCTGTGCTCTCGCACGAATTTGACCAGCATATTGAAGATGCGTTTGAATTGTTCTCGTGTGTTTTCATCACCGGGCCAATCCAGAGTGGTGCGGTAAGAGTGCATCCGCCGACGAAGCGCCTCCAGCCGTCGCTGCTTCAAATCTTTTTGCGCGATCATGCGGATGGACTCTTCGTTCAGGAACGGCAACCCCGATTCGATGAAGGCGGGGAAGGCGCGCCCGTAATCGGGCATCGGTCGATCCAGCAGCAGGATTCGATAGGCTGCACAACGCACTCCTTCGGAGGGGTGATGAGCGAGGGTTTCAAGGCGGTAGCGTATCAGCGTCCCCATCCGCTCTTCAGAATTGGCGAGGATCTCGCCCAGTTTCTCCACCGCTTCCAATGCCTCGCTTGGACCTTCAAAAAGCGCCTTCTGCACCAGTTCGTTAATCTCGAGCAATCGCATGTTTCGTAAAGCAGTCGGGGCGGACGCAATCGGGATATCGCCGTCGTGGGCGACATGGGGAGGGATGAATACACGTTCATCCACCTGTTTCATCGGGGTCTCCCACCCCTCACGACAGGGACAGAAGCGTGTCAACGTGGAATTGCCCAGCCACAACTTCGGTTGCCGCGCGAACATGCCGAGATCGATCACTTTACCACGAAAGATGTATTCCAGATCACCGAGACGAACACGCTGATGGGATTTGTGCTCTTCGATGGGCAGAAAACGGCCGTTGCGCTGGTTGAAGAGACCATCCGGAATCACGCTGATGTCCGTCTCCAACACCCCCAGATCGCGGAAGAACCAGCGCGGGATGAGAATCTTGTAGGAGCCGAATTCCAATTCGATGGTTTTGCGCTTGTATTGTTCTTCAATGATCGTGGCGAAGTTCTTCTCGATGGTTTTACGGCGAAAGGAACCCTTCGGGGTCAGTTCTTCACGGTCGAGGGAAAAGTCACGGGGCAGCAGGGCAAAATTGACAACACGCTCATAAGGAGCGAGATCCGAGTTCGCCGCTGTCACCAGGCGCTGAAAGTACTCCTGCATCTTCCCCTTCGCCGATTGATCACGCAGCACCGGGTCTTCCATGTCCGGAACGATCAGGAGCACATTGTACTCGCGGCCGTCACCGACAAGGAAGGTGCGTTTGACACCCGGGACCTGTGCGAATTTCATTTCCACACGCCGC
>WJJA01000353.1 GCA_014729955.1 bacterium | reverse complement strand
TGGTCCACCATGATCTGCAGACCGTCCCGGAGTTTTTCGACTATGTCACTTTGTTGAATGTACGCCGTATCGCCTCAGGCGCGGTCAGTGAGGTCTTCACGGAGCAGAACCTGCGCTTGACCTACGGCGGGCGTGTCTCGTTCCTGCAGCAGCATCAGCCCGGTGAAGCGATTCGTGAACGAGCGGAAGAGGAAGCCGGCAGCGGTTCGACCGGGGAGCGCGACGATGCTTGAGGTGTTTACCGACTACACGCTCCGTACCGTTTCGCTGGGTGCCATGCTGCTGGGTCTGGTCAGCGGCGCTCTCGGAAGCTTCGCGATGTTGCGACGCACCAGTCTGCTCGGCGACGCGATCAGCCACGCCGCTCTGCCCGGCATCGCAATTGCGTTCCTCCTGACCGGTTCCAAGTCGCCGATTGTTCTGCTGCTGGGTGCGGGTGTTGCCGGCTGGATCGCCACGGTCAACATGATTCAGATTGTTCGACGGTCGCGAATCAAGGAAGATGCTGCTCTGGGATTGATCCTGTCCGTCTTTTTCGGCTTCGGAATCGTGTTGCTGACCTTGATTCAGCAGCTCCCCACCGCTTCGCAGGCCGGACTGGACAAGTTCCTGTTCGGACAGGCGGCCACACTGATGCAGCGCGATGTTGTCGTGATGGCCGTGCTCGGCATACCCGCGCTGCTGTTGACGGCACTGTTCTGGAAAGAGCTGAAACTGCTGGCATTCAATCCTGACTACGGATCCACTCTCGGCTTTCCCATGCGCGGGTTGGAGTATGTGCTGACCACCCTGCTCGTGGTTGCCATCGTGATCGGCCTGCAGACCGTCGGGGTGGTGCTGATGAGTGCGATGCTGGTCGCACCGGCCGCAGCCGCACGGCAGTGGACCGATCGTCTCTCCATCATGGTGCTCCTCGCGGCTCTGTTCGGTGCGTTTTCCGGGGTGACGGGCGCGCTGGTTTCCTCCATGGTGCCGAAACTTCCCACCGGCCCGACCATCGTGGTGATTGTCAGCCTGGTTGTGTTGCTCAGCCTTCTGCTCGCGCCGAATCGCGGCGTGTTGTGGGCCTGGCTGCGGCAGTTCCGCAACCGAAGGGCGTTGCAGGTGCAGGCCGTGATGGAGGACCTCTACCTGCTGGCACGGCAGCATGCGGACGATCCGCTTACACCGCACCCGGACGCGGTTCTGCGCACGATGGCTACAGGTCACGGCGGCGTGGACCGCAGCCTGCAGGAGCTGGAAGAGAGGGGATTGGCCCGGCGTGTGGTCGGCTGGTCCCTGACGGAAAAGGGCTTGAAGGAGGCGCATGAAATGGCCTCACGATTCGATCCGCGTATGCGGGAGCTGGACCCGCCTCAGGTCAAACGGGGAGAACGTGAGGAATGAGCGGTGCACAAGTCGAAATCCAATTCATCGCCATCCTTACGGCAGTTGCCTGTGCCCTGCCCGGCGTGTTCCTGGTACTGCGCAAAATGGCGATGATGTCCGATGCTGTCAGCCATGCGATCCTCTTCGGTATCGTGGTCGCCTACTTTATCGTGAAGGATATTTCCAACCCCTTCCTGATCCTCGGGGCGGCGCTCGCGGGGCTGCTGACAGTACTTCTGGTGGAGCTGCTGTACAAGACACGATTGCTGAAGGAAGACGCCGCCATCGGTCTGGTGTTTCCCCTGCTGTTCAGCCTGGGTGTGATCATGGTGAGCCGTTTCGCGTCCCATGTTCACCTTGATACCGATGCGGTTCTGCTGGGAGAACTGGCGTTCGCGCCGTTCGACCGCCTCACGATTGCCGGTGTGGACATCGGCCCGAAGACAATGTGGGTGATCGCCGGAATCCTTCTGCTGAATGTGGCTTTCCTGACTTCGTTCTACAAGGAATTGAAGCTGGTGACCTTCGATGCCGGCCTGGCGGGCGCGCTCGGGCTTGCCCCGGCTGCCATCCATTACAGCCTGATGGGCCTGGTGTCGCTCACCGCAGTGGGGTCGTTCGATGCGGTCGGAGCTGTGCTCGTGGTGGCGCTGATGATTGTGCCCCCTGCGACCGCCTACCTGTTGACCGACCGTCTCTTCCACATGCTGCTGCTCGCAGCGGGATTCGGCGCGTTGTCCGCCGTCACCGGATACTGGGGTGCGGTCTGGATGGATGCCAATATCGCCGGTTCAATGGCCACGATGACAGGTGTGTGGTTCGCAGTGGTGTTTGCTCTCGCGCCGGACCGGGGATTGCTGGCCCAGGCGAGACGACGCAAACGGCAGCGCTGGGAATTTGCCCGGCGCATGTTGATCGTCCATATCCTGCAGCATGAAAACGAGGCGGATTCATCCACCGAGTGCTCAGTCGGTCATATGCAGGATCATCTACACTGGGGTAAGGATTTTGCCGATCGTGTGCTGCGCGGGGCGAAGAAGCAGAACCTGGTTGAAGTACGCAATGACTGCCTGTTCCTGACCGAGAGAGGTCGTATTTCAGCCGAAAAGGCGATGGTGGAATGAAGCCGAGCACGATACCGTCATGCATTCTCGCACTGGTAGATAGATAAGGCGTGCTGGTGGAATGATCAGGGCGGTAAACGCAGGCAAGTCCCCGGATTCACAGCCTGAAAACAACCGACCCCCGCAAATCAACTGCGGGGGTCGGTTCATCATTGCACTCAATGGAACGAACGGTTTTCCCCGCCCGATTACTGCCAGCCGAAGCCAAGCTGAATCCTGTGCATGCTTTCCGGCTCGGTATCGGGGGAAGGACCGAGTTCACGTGTGAAGTAGGCGTAATCAAGGGTCATAATGCCGAAGCTGAGGCCGAGCCCGCCGGTTGGATACCCCTGGTGGAAGCCGCCGCGCAAACGCAGAAAGCCCTTCAGAACCGCGAGTTCCGTCCCCAGGTTGATCTTGTTGAAGAGCGAATTGCCTTCACGATTGAACATGTCAACCACTTCGCCGCCGACCACCCAGCGCGCCAGCCAGCTTTCATCCGCCCACGGCAGGTGGTACATCACACCGGCCTTCAGGTTCGGTATCATCATGCCGTCGCCGAGATCCATAAAAAGATCCTGCAGGGTCACACCCACATCCAGCGGTGTGCCATGCCCCGGCTCACCCATCTCGAACGTCTTCGCCACACCGAGGTCGATTCCGACCGAACCATACGACTGGTTCAGTTCATCCAACATCGTGTTGAACAACTCGTCAGTGGCGCTCACCTCATCGGCGGTGACACGTTCGGCATTGACCACTCGACGATCCACCACCTTCACGGTCGCGCCCGCCTGGAACTGGAAGTCCCGGATCTGCACGAAACGCCCGTAGCCCACACCGACCACGGTATCCATGTAGCCTCGCAGACGTACAGACGGCGCCAGCACACCCAGGTCCACTGCGACATCGGTCTGGGAGACATTGTACACGCCGAAGCCGAAGTTTTTGAATGCAAAGCCGATGTACGGCATGATTTGCGTGGGGATGAACTTGTTGTCGTACTCCAGCGCCTTGTCGTAGAACTCGTCCTGTTCGTCCTGTGACATCTGGTCCATCTGGCCGAAATTTTCCGCATTATCGGAAATGAACTGCACCAGTCCGGGGACTTCCTGGTTCACGCCGACGGCGATGAGATCAAGCTCAAGGCGAAAGTTCTGCTGACTCAGCAATGCCGGGTTGTAGAAGGGCGTATGGGCATTTTCACGGATTACCGTGCTCATCCCGCCCATACCGAGCTGAGCGATATTGCGATGGAGGGTCGGTCCGATCGGGACGGACGGATTGTCAATGCCGCCGCCGAACGCCGGCAGGACCGGTACCAGCAGCGCCGCGATCATTGAAAAAACGATCAGTCGTTTCATTGATGCAGTCCTCCCG
>WJJA01000352.1 GCA_014729955.1 bacterium | reverse complement strand
TTCAAGCATGTCGTGTGCGATACGCCGTTGGGCGAGGCAGTGGATGCAGGGATTGTGAAGACGCCGGTGATCGGACGGTCCCAGCAGAAGCTGCGGGAAGAAGCGAGCGACAATGCGGCGTACCGGTATGACCGTCCCCTGCGGTTGGGGTATGAACGGTGGAAGAAGAGCAAGGAAGAATGGGAACGAAGCGGGAAGAAGCCGCTGCTGTTCATCATGTGTGAGGATACGGAATCGGCAGACCAGATTACCCAGCGTTTGAATTCGGACGACACTTTTTCCGAGCTGAATGGCCGGACAATCAACCTGCATACGAATCTCAAGGGGAAGGTGAAGAAGGTCGGGCGGGGGGTGAACGCGATCTTCAAATTCGTTGAAAGCGACAAGGAGATCAGCGATGAGGACCTCGAGACGCTTCGGCGGTTGAGCCGTGAATTGGACAGCAACAACAGCCCCTATTCGTGCATTGTGTCGGTGTTGATGCTGCGTGAGGGGTGGGATGTCAAAAATGTGACAACGATTGTGCCGCTCAGGCCTTACACCTCGAAGGCGAACATTCTACCGGAACAGACGCTGGGGCGTGGACTGCGCCGTATGACACCCGCCGGACCGGAGGGGGCGAACGAGGTGGTTGTTGTCGTCGAGCATGAGCAGTTTGTCAGCTTTTACAAGGAAGAGCCGGCGTAGGAAGGGCTGCCGATTGACGGCACGGATGTGGAAGAGGTCGAAGCGACGACGGTTTCGATTTTCCCGGACGAGGCGCACAAGGATGTGAAGGCGCTGGAGGTGGAGGTGCCGCGTCTGTCCGCCGGGTACACGATCAAGCCGAAGCTCGAGGCGATTTCGGTCGATGAGGTTCGGGAGGCGTTTCAGAGCAGATTCCGGCCGATTCCGGTGGCGGAAGAGGTGTCGAGCGATATCGATTATGAGGGACGTCACTTGTTCACCGGTGAGATTGTCGAACGGATGAAGCTGCATATCGAGTTGCTGGAGACGGGGTACGGAGCGATTGCGTACTACCGGAAGCAGCTGGAACAGGCGTGCAAGGTGCAGCAGACGCACACGGTATTGGCACCCTTACTGGAAGCATTTTTCGAGGAAATCCTGTTTGAAGAGAAGTTGTCACTTTTCGACCAACGTCTAATTGCACGGCTTGGGGATGCGGACGTGGAGCAGTATGTGCGTGCGGTGTTTGTGCCGTTGATCCGGGAGCGTGTGACGGAAGAGCGGGAGCGTCTGCCCAAACCGGCACCGATGCGGCTGTCGTCGTGGCGTCCCTTCCAGGTGACGCACGGCAGTAAGAAACAGGCACACCCGGCGGAGAAAACGCTGTTCAACCTGGTGCCGTGTGACCGGGGGTTGGAAGTGACGATGAACCGTTTTCTGGATCGTGCGCCGGATGTTGTGGCGTTTGCGAAGAACGCGGGACCGCAGGCGTTACGGATCGATTACCTGGCTCAGGGGCACCGGTTGGCGTTCTATACGCCGGATTTCTTTGCGCGGGGGGCGAACGGCGAATACTGGTTGATTGAAACGAAGGGTCGTGTGGACCTGGATGTGCCGGTGAAGGCGCGTGCGGCGATCGAGTGGTGCCGGTCGGCGACCGGGAAGGCGGTGACGTGGCGGTACTTGTATGTCCCGCAAGGGGTGTTCAACGAGTTCAACGGAACGGGTTTGCGTGAATTGGACGCTGCCTGCGGCCCGGCGTTACAGAATTTGGTGCAGGAAGAGGTTCTGCAGGAACGTCTGCCGCTGTTCGCCGCGACGGGATACGACGAACGGGGTGAGCTGGAACCGAAGGTGGCCGGGTTTGTCGAGGCGGAGGTGCTGGAGCCGTTAAGCGACCGTGCGAAGAAAGCGGTGCGTGACGCGATCCTGCTGTTCCGTTTCATGGAAAATAAGAAGGATATGAATTATGCGCCGGCGTTGAATGCGTTGCTGGGGCCGCTCGATGCGGTGTCGCGTCGTGTGTTGAAACAACGGTTGCAGGATGAAATGCCGACGGGGACCGATGAGCAGAAGAGGTGGTTTTTTGTCGGGGACAGGTACTTGACCAAGGATCAGAGCAAACTCGCGACGAATTTGAAGCAGACGCTCGTGTTCAATGGAGGGTATTCGCCGATTGGGTTGCTGCGCTGGTGCCTGGAGTATGCCAATGGCGAGGACGACCAGGCGGGCGGTGTGTTTGCGGCGGTGCGAAGGCGGTTTCGGTCGGCGTCGATGGCAAGACTGCTCGAAGACCTGACCGAGTTGAACGATTTCCGGAACCACTACGTGGCGCACCAGGAACAGACGCTGGAAGACAAGGCCGCCGCCCGAGATGCGTTGCAGCATTGGGTTGAGACGCTGGGAGCGTTATCGGATATGTCGAAGCGGGATGTGGTGGTGCCGTAACGTGAGGCGAGACGTACCTGGTGCGCGCTCGGGTTATTCCCCGTTTTTACGCTTGCCTGTGAGGTCGTGGACAGCGTCCCAGACCTGTTCCACGGTGATTTCGTGCACGGACCGTCCGGGACCGGGGGAGAGGCAGCGGCAGCGTGCATCGTCCATCCAGGGATGGAAGCGGTTGCGGTAGGCCTGCTCCATGACGGTGACCAGTGGTGTGCCCATGGCGGCGGCGATGTGCATCGGGCCGGTGTCGGCCGCGACGGCAAGGTGGCAGCGGCTGAGCACGGCGGCCGATTCCCGCAGGCTCAAACGTCCCGCGAGGTTGGTCACGGGGGCGTCCTCATCCCGGTCATGGTCGCGCAGCACACCGGCTTCGGCGTCCCCGCCGAGCACCAGCACGTGGTATCCCTCTTGTATCAGCAGCATCCCGATCGCTTCGAAGGAGGCGCGCGGCCAGGCACGGCTTGGATCCTGCTTGCCGGGCAGCAGCGCGACGTGTGGTTTGTGTTCCGGCAGTTTCGTGCGGACCGCCTCGCGCTCGTTGTCCGTGACGGCGAGATCGAGCGGACGGGGGGCGGGGTCAGCGTTGAGGAGCGCGGCGAGGCGAAGCTTGACACGGACCTCGTGACGGCCTTCGCCGAGCCGTTCGCGCAGCTCACGGTCGAAGTAGGGGGCACGGCCCTCGGTATTGCGTCCGACCCACAGCGGGACGTCGAGCCAGAGCAGCAGCGCGCCGAGTGTAAAGCCGCCACGTGTGGAGGCAACGTTGTTCAGGCTGAGCAGGGCGTCATAACGCATCGCACGCACCGGCTCGACCTGTTGGCGCAAACGTGCGAGAATCGCCGGGTCGGCGAGGCGTACCGGGTTACGGAAGGATGTGATGTCGAACGGAAAGACGCGTCGTATCGCGGGGTGAACCGCGAGCAGTCCCTCGCAACGGGGGGTGGTGAGGAGGTCGATGGTCGCCTCGGGGTAGCGTTCGCGCAAGGCGTGTATCGCGGGGGTGGCGAGGACGAGGTCGCCGATACCGGCGATCTGCACCAGCAGAAGACGCGGCGGCCGGCCGGACGGCAGCGTCTTGATCGGATTGGGTCGATGCAGCAGCGAAATCGGGTGCCCGCTCGGGGGCAGTATCAGCATCAAGGTGAATCAAGCTCCTCTTTGTATGCGCCGGATTCAATGTACGGCTGGAGCTGTTCGATGAGAAAGTGCTCCCAGACCCGCTCGACGGTGCGTGCGGTCTCATGGTCGACCTGTCCGATCATGTTCACCAGGCAGGTGACGGAGCAGCCGTTATCGGTCGCTTCGTAGGTCCATGTGGTGACCATGTAGAAGGCGCGTCCGGCGAGTCCGAGCGGGCCGACCATACGCAGCAGTTTTCCGCGACGGGCGTAGGTAACATGTGCGTGTTCCACGCCCTGGCCGGTTTCATTGAAGAGTTCCAGGAACGAGCCGCCTGCCTTGGGCTCGATGTACATCCGGTAGGGCTCCTCGGACATGGTATGGTCCCACCAGGGGGTAACATCGCCGGTCATGACATCATAGGCGGTGGCGGGCTCGACGCTGAGCGGCACCTTGAGGGTAAAGGTATAGCCCTCCACGTTGAAAGGCGCGGGCTCGGCGTACGCAAGGCCAAAGACAGCCGTGAAAGCGATTGAAAACATAAAACTTATACACAGCATCGGGCCGGGACGACGTGCATGCATGGTCGGTCTCCCCTGTAAGGATGTGCGAATCCATAAAATAGTGAACTTGATCGCATTCCGCACAGAGTGGACCGTGGCGGCGTGGTTTTCCCGGTGGTTTGAGGAGCGGTTTGCTCTCCCGGGATGGCGAGGATGTAACCACCGGGCTGTCGGTGTCGTCTCATGAGCGAAACAAGAGCGAACCCGGGCAGTCACTGTAAGAAAGGAGCTACCCATGCTACCGGCAACATTAGGCGTCATGATCCCCATTGTAGCGCTGCTGATCGGTCCATTGATCGTGTTCATCATCGTGTGGGGTGAAAATAAACGTCGCCAACTGGAACATGCTGAACGTCTCAAGGCGATGGAGAAGGGGTATCCGATTCCGATGGAAAAGAAGAAGCCGCGTGCGCGTTATCCGTTCGCCTGGCCGTTCGTGTTCATCGGGCTGGGCC
>WJJA01000351.1 GCA_014729955.1 bacterium | reverse complement strand
TCAATATAGCGACCCGGCTGCCAACCCGCTGTTCTGCCGGTCAGAACTGATAACCGAGATTGATCATAACGCGCTGTGAATAAGGGGTACCGTCGGTTTCAGGTGCGACGGCGTACCAAAGTTCCATCGGTCCGAGTACGGTGTCAAGGGCGAAGCCGGCAGCGTAGGAATGAACGAAGTCCCGGTATCGGGGTCGCCAGTTTTCGTTGTCACTGTACGCGATCATGTCATAGCGTACCAGGAGATAAGCATCGGCAATGAAACGGCTGATCATGTCGTAACGAAGTTCGACGGTGTTCTGTGCATACCGCAATGCGATGAAACGGTCCGGTTTGAAGGCGGGAAAGTCCTCCATGCCGCCGATACGAAAGCGGTGCATACCGGGTGTAGTGCGTTCCGCCACACCGCCTTTAATCCCAAGACGGCCGTACAAACGAGGCAGCAACGGCGTGACAAACTCGTTTTCCATCGAAAGACGGTTAAACGGCTCCTCCACGGTCAGCCAGTTCAAGTAAGCTGTATAGCGAAACCTGATACGTATACCCTGCTGCGCGAAAGGCTTTCGGTCTTCTGTATCGATGCCGAAGGAGAAATCGGTTGCAGTGTGGTAGCGTGTCTCTTCCCCGCTCGGTCGTTCGGTCTGCGCCTGTTCGCCCAGCACACCCGCCGACAGGATGCCCCATGTTCGCAAATTAAACTGCAACGCGGCATGGGTACGGTAGAACCGGTATGTCCAGACTTCTCTGACTTCACTGTCAGACGTGAATAAATCCCGCTCCCGGCTGACAAACTCCGTTCGACCCGCCAGTCCGATATAGGTCGATCCGATACGGTCGGTGCGAAAGCGAAGGCTGTAGTCACGGTCACGCACACCGTACTTGGCACGAAAACTGATCTGTTCACCGGTTCGCACCAGGTTCGGCTGCAGGCTGAAATCCGCGAAGTAGCGTGCCTTGCGGTCCGAATCGAATCCCAGCCCCAGGCCGAGCTTGGGATATGCTGCCGGTTCCACGCGAACATGCACGATCACCCCCCCGTCCGGATGTGGCTCGAGATAGCCGAACGCCGCTTTGTATCGTCCGGTGGCGTGTAACTGTGTCAAGGATTTGACCAGCCGGGGTGTTTTCAGTGGATCGCCCACACGGATCCGCACATCCCGCTGGACCATTGCATGCTCCGCCTGTTCCACACCTTCAACCACGATGTCGCGTACAATGCCGGGATCGACACGCACCAGCAGCCGGCCCTGTTCGGTCAGCATTGTTCGCACCTTTGCCGCCCCGTACCCGGCCTGTTTCAGATGGCGGAGCAGTCGTTCCAGCGAAGCGTTCACGGCAAGCGTATTGGTGCTGCCTGTCGGTGGTTGCATCGCCTGCAGCGCTTCCTGGACCTTACCCTCGGGAACGCCGTTCAACTCCACGTCCCGAAGTTCAAACGGTATACCGATTCGTTCGCCAGGAAAATGCAACCGTCTTCGAATCTCCGGCAGGGCATCTCGTGCCGCCGCACGTCCGGCAGCGATCAGCTCTTTTGCATGCTGGAATTCTGCATTGCCTACTGCCACCAGATCCGGTTGAATCAGGACATCGGCGAGACTGCGCGAGATGGAATCGTTGCTCACCGTCATCATCGTGGTCACCTGGTTGGCGACATCCCAAAGCTCCTCGGGTCTGGCGGCGGGTTCGCTTGGCGTGACACAATCAACCGCGATCACTGTTCCGTCGCCCATCTCCTTCGCAGCACGAACCGGTATATTCTCAACCGCACCGCCGTCCACGATATATCGGCCTTCCCATTCCATCGGCTGAAAGATGACCGGTACCGCCATCGCACCGCGCAGAGTCATCGTCAGGTCCCCGCTTCGCAGGAAGACCCTCTCACCGGCTTCAAGGTCTGTGGCTACAATCCCGAGCGGTGTTTTCATCGCCCCGTAACCACCGTTGGCGTGAAAGTAAGGGGCACGGTGCAATTGTTCCAGCAGGGTCAGGTAGAGGGTTTGCCCGACCACAAATGCGCTGGGCACATACGGCCGGCCCTGCCGGAAGCGGACGGTGATCAACTCCTGGTTCGCGATTTCTTTTTGTGCAAGGAAGAGATTGCGGCGGCGGGGGGAATCGGAAAAGAAGCTGTTCCAGTCCGTCGTCAAGACAAGATGCTCGATTTCATCCGCCGTGTAGCCGGCGGCATGGTACGCTCCGATAATGGCACCGATGGAGGTGCCTGTGATATGATCGATGGGAACAGCTTCCTCTTCGAACACCTGCAGCACACCAATGTGCGCAAATCCGCGCGCTCCGCCGCCGGAAAGCGCCAGCCCGACGGATGGACGGTCCGACTCCCAGACCGGGAGAAAACCGGCCGGCACATGGGCTTCACGCAAGTTCTCCGGGCAGGGAGGGAGAATGTCCGAGTTCGCGGTTCCGGTCAGGAGGAGGAACATCGCGAGGCTATGGATCAACCCCGATAAGGGACGCATGCCTGGGAAGAGGTATCTCAAAAACCGCTCAAGTGTCTATGACGGGTTCACGCGGGGCAATATAACACATTTTTTCGCCCATGTGACGTAGAGCACAAAAGTCAAAGAGCTGTTCTTCAGGGTTTTGCCGTTTTCGGATCCGTCCCGCTCCAGCGTTTCAACAGTTCATAGGTGAAGCGAATGCCTTCCTGCAACGCATCAAGTCGAATGGACTCGTCCACGCCGTGCACACGGTCCGATTCGGCTGCGGTCAGGGGGAACGGCATCAAACCATACGCAATGATCCCCGCATCCCTTAGCTTCGACGCATCGGACGTGCCCGGCGAGAGGTATGGTGTCACCACCGCATGTGGCCAGAGAACGTTGGCGGTCGACTCGATCGCATTGTAAAACGGCGTCTCGAAGGATACCGTGCCGGCGCGACTCACCGCCCAGGGCTGTTTCGCGACTTTCACGTTCTCGTCCGCAACCACGTCGTTCAAGACCGTCACCACCGAGTCGAGGTCCTCGCCCGGTACGAGACGAAGATTCAGATTGGCTTCCGCATAATCCGGAATCACGTTGGTCTTGATACCGCCTTCGATTAACGTCACCGAAATGGTCGTTCGCTGCATGGCGTCATAGCGATCCGAACGGGGAAACAGTTCTGGTGCGACCGATTCCAGGTTCCGTCGAAAGGCCTCCGTGACCGCATTCGGTCTTGGTGGGAACGTATGCGCCCGCAGACGGACCAGCGCATCCGTAAGGCGGTCGATCGCGTTGTAACGTGAGGGAATCGCGGCATGCTTGGCGGTTCCGAGTGCGGTAACGGTCAAGTTGTGCGCCGCTTTTTCTCCCGCCTGCACCCATACACTCCAGACGCTGTCGGCGCGTTGCTGCACACGACCTCCCTCGCCCAGCGCATACTCGGCGTCAATCAACTCACGATGTTCCTCCAGCAACCAGGCGATGCCGGGTCCGCCGCCGGTCTCTTCGGCCGCCGCCGCCAGAAAGATCACGTCACGGTCGAGCGGGATATTCTCCCGTTTCAACAGCAGCATCGTTGCCGCATGTACCGCGACGAGGCCCTTGGCATCGATCGCCCCGCGACCGTAGAGGATACCGTCGCGAACGATTCCCGAAAACGGATCGACGGTCCACTCCCCCCAGCCCGCATCCGCCGGCACGACGTCCGTGTGGCTGTACAGCAGGATCGGACGCTTTTCGCCGGATCCATGATAACGGGCAATGATGTTCTCCCGGCCGTCGACCTCGGCGGTGCGAACGTACAGCACGCCTTCCCGGTCAAAGAGACGCGCGAGATAGTCCACTGCTTTCGATTCGTTGCCGGGGGGATTGGTGGTATTGATGCGAACGAGGTCTGCAAGGATACGCGCCGCCTCGCGTCCGATGTCTTCATAGTCCGGCTCGGCTGCTGATGTACTGAACAACGCGGGCAGTTGCATCAACGTCAGGAAAACCATGAATGCTGCACGTCTCAAGCGGTCTCTCCCCTTTTCATATCCACTGTATTCGCAGCTGTCGGTATCGTTTGGCGCCTCCCCGAACCTCACCGTACCTTGCAGCCATGCGAACCAGCAAGCATTCAACGATCTTGACGGCTGTCGTCGTTTTCACCGTCGCCCTCGTTGTGCGCGCCGCGTACCTGTGGGCGGCCCATGAGCTGCCCACATTCGTCAGCCCCGGCATGGACGCACAGATCTACCGCGAGTGGGCCGATCAATTGCTGCGCGGGCAGGAGTGGAACGAGCCGTATTTCCGAGCGCCGGGCTATCCCTGCCTGCTCGCCGCACTCGCATCCCTCACCGGTGCGGGCACCTTCTGGCCGGTTCGCATCCTGCAGGTGCTGCTCTCCGCATCAGGTGCCTTTCTGCTTGCACGGCTTGCCGGTCGCTGGTTCACACCGGCTGCCGCCTGGTTCGCCGGTCTCGCCTGGGCGCTGTACGGGGCAAGCGTATACTTCGACGGCGAGGGCCTGATTGCCGGGCTCTATGCCGCACTGACCATCTTTCTGCTGTATACACTTGACTTGTATCGTCGTTCCGAGAAACAGGGCGGTCGGTGGGGCTATATGCTCCTGGCAGCTCTGCTGCTCGGGCTATTGACGACGTTGCGCGCCAACGCTCTCGCCTGGTGGCCGGTTTTACTGGTTGTCTTATGGTTCCAGCCGGGCCTGTCGGAGCGCACTTCCGCACGGCGCCCCTTGACGCAAGTCGTCGTCGCACTGCTATTGATGTTGCTGCTTGTGTTTCCGATTCTTCGCCACAATGTAATGCACGGCGGCGGTGTCGCAATCAGCACCCAGGGCGGCATCAACCTCTACCTCGGCAACAACGTTGAGGCGAGCGGCGCCCATTCGGTGGATCCGAAATACGGACCGACCTGGACACGTGAACAGATCACAAGGCGAGCGGAACAGGCGCTCGGCCGTCCGCTCAGCCACGCTGAAGTAGACGAGTACTATCGAGCGCAGGCTGTGCAGTTCTGGACCGAACACCCGGGGCAGGCCGCGGCTCTGACATGGCGTAAGGTACGAATGCTGCTGAACGCCCGCGAGATCGGCAATAACCGTGTCCTGCATCCCTACCTGCGTGGAGTGGGAAGACTGTTTCACCTGCTGGTGCTGATCGGCTTCCCCCTTGTCGCCGTGCCGGGTCTTGCCGCGGCGGTACCTCTGTGGAGACGCTTTCCACCGATTCGACCCGCGCTCGCGCTCGCCGCGGTGCATCTGCTCACCCTGCTGCCGTTTTTTATCACCGCACGATACCGCTTTCCGGTTGCTCCCATGCTGATCCTGTCCGCTTCCGGGCTGTTCTTTCTTTTGCGGGATTGGAAGTCACAGGATCGAGCAATGCTACGGAACAATGTGACCTTGATCTCCGGCGCCCTGCTCGCGGCGCTCTGGGTCTTTGCGCCTTCTCCACTCCCCTCAACATCTCACAGCGATGACTGGGCGTTTCACCAGGGCAATGCCCTGCTCCGCCTGGGACGCTATGATGAAGCGATCCCGCGCTTTTACGAGGCTCTCCGCTCGAATCCGACTCACCGTTCAGCGCATCTGAACATCGGGGTATGCCGGTTGCATGCCGGACATCTCGATTCAGCACAGATGCATTTTCTGCGGCAATGGAAACTCACCCCTGGCAATGTCAATGCGGCGAACAACCTCGGAGCCGTCGCAGAACGGCAGAGCAGGCTGGATGAAGCGCTGGAATGGTATCACACCGCCTATCGTGCCGACCCGACCCATGAGGATGCTCGTCTCAACTACGCACGATTGCTGCATGATGAGGGTTTGAAGGACGCACGTGCAGGACGACTGCAACAGGCGGAATTTCAACTGTCCCGAGCATCGAGACTCGTGCCTGAAAACCCGACTTATGCACACAACCTGGCCCTTGTACAGGCCGCGCAGGGAAATATTACCGAAGCAATCGAAACCGTGGAAACACTACTGCGCAGGCACCCTCACCATCAACCCTCTCAAGGACTGCTGCGTGAGCTGGAAGCCGGCTCGATGAACCGATAGTCCTGCAGCACCCACCCTTCCCCTCCGACGGTTACATCGCCCTCCTTCACCGGCAGGCCGGGCATCATATCCGGTCGGATATCGCCCGGCAGCCCGAGCCACCAGAACGAAGGAATCCCGTTCTCTTCAAGCAGCTGCAGTGTTTGCGGCAGGAGTTTACGGCCGTTTGTGTCCATCACCCAACGGCCGGCCAGGGTCGGGCCGAGATCGCCTCCGAAGTACCATGCTCCCAGGATCAGCGGCTCGTCCTGCACATGACCTTCCACTACATGACGGAGACGTGCGTTTTCTGCCTGCTGATCGAGCAGACGGTGAAAGCCGTGGGCGTGTATCAGTATGCTCGCTGCTGCAAGGCCGCCGACCAGCCAACGTAATCGTCCGGGTTGCCTGAACACATAAACCATGGTGCCGAGGGTTGCCGTGACAATCGCCGGCAGCAACACGCGCGGTCCCCAGTGCACACCCAGCGGTACGGGGTGCGTGAGCAGGGAGACAACCACGAATACCCCCACCGCT
>WJJA01000350.1 GCA_014729955.1 bacterium | reverse complement strand
GTGCCGAGCTGTCCCTCCACGGTTGAGACGAACACACGGTACGTAACATCCTGTCCTTCCGGATCAGTGGTCGCGTTCCACTCGAGGGTGACCGTGGCGTCATCCGTGATGACAGCCTCATCCGCCGGGCTGCTGAGGTCAAAGGCGTTCGGCGGGAAGGGTTCATGGATATCGAAGCTCCAGGTCGTACCGTCCACAGGGTTCTGGTCCGACAATGTGCCGGCGGTGTTGGCGTCCTTCGCGTGGACGTACCAGTAGATCGTTGTATAGTTGGTCAGCACCCCCGGACCAAATGTATAGGTCTCATCGGTCAGGTCGGCTATCGTATCGGGCGAGCTGAATGCATTGTCATCGACGGAATAGATCAGGTCATAGGTGACCGGGTCGTTTGGATCAGAACTGGTCGCCTCTTCCCATGTAAGCGTCGGCTCGCGGGTGTCGACTTCATCCTCGTCCAATGGTGACAGGAGACTGAATCCTGCCGGAGCTGTTGCAGCGCTCAGAGCAAAATCCTGCGTGATTTCGAAGTCCGGTCCCCACGGGTCCCCAAGGCCGGACACGCTGCTTTCCTGAAACCCGAACTTTGTCACGACGACTTCGAAAGGTGCCTGGGAACGGTCAAGACCGAGGAACGAGTAATGACCGTCACTGTCTGTTGTTTCCGTCAGATCCGGATAACCGGTCAGTTCCACGGTCGCATCGGCAATGGGTGAACCACCGACGGCAGCAGTAACTGTCCCCGCTATGTTGCCGAAGACCACGCCGGACGGTTCGAAGCGCCAGGAGCTCTGGTTTGTGAGGTTTGAGCGCTGAATCGTGACTGCGGCTGTCCCGTAACGGTCTTCAATCCCGACGGACACCGCGTTGTCGATGGTCCAGCCGTTTACCGCGCTTGCGTAGTTGAAGGTCGCATGGTTGTTCGCGCAGTCCAGGATCAGCTGGAACGACTTGCGGCGGAAGTTCGGCCCCGGATAGGTGTCTGCCAGCCATTGGACGATGACTCGATCGTTCGCTTCGTCGACCAGGTACCAGACATTCGTATCGGTTCCTGTGCCCGGATCGAGGTTCATCCAGAAGGGTGCGAGTACCGCATTCGGGCTTGACGTGCTTGGAAGTGTTCCGTTGTAACCAACGACGGTGGAGAGGAAACTGATCCAACCATTCGCTGATACGGCAAGTTGGGAGAAGCTTTCACCATAGTGCTCGTAATCGAGCGCGCCCATGGAGATAAAGCTTGATGTCTGGTTGTAGTTCAGATCCAGCGGTGTACCGGATCCTCCGTTCGCAGGATTGATTTCAACCCATTCCCATGATCCCAGTTCTGTGAGGTCGTATTGCACCCCTCCGTCGGGCCGGGCATAGAGCGGATCGGTGAAGACGAGATACTCTTCGCCGTAGCCGTAGTCGGCGGCGACTTCAAACTTGTATTCCCGGAAGTTTTCCAGCCCTGTCAGTACAACCAGGGATTCACTTACCGGTTGGGAAGCAAGCAATTCGTCGTCAATTTCAATCTGGTAATACTGGAAATCGCCAATATCGTCCAGCTCGTCAGGGGAGCGTTCGCCGGTTTCGATTTCACGCATGGCCAACATGCTTCGCAGCATGTGCAACTCGCGCTCAATCGGGCGCACCAGTTCCTGGTCACGGTTACCGCCAAGGCGATAGGCACGATCCACCATCAAATGCCGCTGTTCGATCTGCCGTCGCAGCTCATCGTTGCTGAGCTGCTCTCCGGAGTGGTTCGTGGGCGCGTCCCAGGTCAGCGTTACACGTTCATTGCCCACCGTCGCATTCAGGTTTGAGGGGGGCAGGATTTCGAACACCTGCAAATCCAGCGGTACCGAGGAAGTGTTCACATCGACACCGCTGTACACAGCGTCATGATACCCCTGCGAGCCGGCCGGGTTGTGGCTGATCTCGATGGTGTACAGACCCTCCGGTTGTGTGCCGAGGTCGAAGTTGCCGCCGCCGTCCGTGATGTCTGAAATCCCAAGTGCCGGAATCGAAACCTCGATTCCTGCAATCGGAGTGTCAGGTGTATCCGCCGATTCCACCGTACCGGTGATCTGCACGTTCTGTATCTGTTGATCAAGCTGAAAATCCAGCGTGGTGGCCTGCCCGCTGTTGATGGTCACACCGGTCTGCGAACCGGTGGTATACCCCGGCAGGAAGGCGGTAATATCATAGCTGCCGGGAAGCAGTTCGGAAACTGCATAGCTTCCGTCCGGCTGGCTGTAGCCTGTCTTCACCAGGCTGCCGGACTGATTGACATTCACTTCCACATTGGCGAGGGGATTGGTGTCCTGATCGGTAATGGTACCGGTTAAGGATCCGAGAGGGTGTCCGATGCGGTAGGTTGTGCCTGATTCGATCGGAGCCCAATTTGTTCCGCTCTGTATGGTCCCGCCCAGGTCTCCGTTCGCATTTTCGAAACCTGTATCGTAGTCGTACGTCCAGGCTGCATCGGCGGTCTCATAGCTGAGATAGACGCCCTCAGTGCCCGGGCTCAGCTCGATCTGACCTGTCGGTCCTTCCGTCTCGCCTGAGAAATAGACGTTCTCAAATTGAATGATGAAGTTTCCGGATTGCACGCCGACAAACACATCACCGTTGGTTTCAACGTCAAACAGATGTGTGAACAGCGAGACGACACCGTTGGGTTGATTCCTGGAAGGGAAGGTCGGAAAACTGCTCCTGCTGTCTTCAGTGTCCGAGAATGTGATCCAGCCGTTGGCACAGACCCAGATACGGTCATAGGATTGCCCGTACCATGTAAAATCGTCGAAACCGTAGTCTGAGAAAAGAACTTCTACGACTTGACGGTTGTTAAGGTTCAGGTTTGTGCCCGACGTTGTGATGTCATGCCAGCGATAGGCTACTTCATTGAAGGGTACGTCGAGGGCGGGATCATAAACATTGTAATAAAACCATTCGCCGTCGGTCTCAGGCAGACGGGACGTTGCTGCCTCATCATCTTCCGCTTCGATGTACCATACGATCTCATCGCCTTCGCCGTGGAAGCTGCCGGGTATCGTCGCCGAGTATTCATTCGGATTGCCGGTGGGAGCCATCGTGACGGCGGTCTGATCGCTGATCGTTTCGCCGGAACGATGGGCATAGTTGAGTGTGACCGTGGCGACTGAGCTGTTGTCGGTGACAGTGGCCGTCACGCTTGTCTCGGTATTGGTAAACCCTACCAGTTCCTCATTGTCCGCCACGATATCCGGGGGCGGGTTGAAAAACCCTTCCACGACGACGTCATCGATCAGGCAGACACTGCCGTCCCCGCCGTTGTCCTCGTAGCGATACCGCAGGCGGACATTGCTTTCTCCGGCAACTTCAGCACTTAAGTCAAACGTTCGACTATCAATGGAGATGCTGTTCACCAAACTGAGAGCCGTGGTCCAGGATGTTCCGCCGTCGATGGAATATTCCACATGAAGCGAATCGTCCACACCATCAACGTTGACATAGTAGAAGGTTGAGGTGAGTTCGACGGTCGTATAACCTGAAGCGTCGAATTGCTGCATTTCTACCGATTCATCCAGAGTGACCCCTGCGACAGATTCGATATAGAGCATCGGACCGTCCATAGTGCCGAGGTCGGCGAAGAAGAAGGTCCACGTATCGGAATTTGACCCTCCGTCAACAATAGACCAGTCTGCCGGGAGTGTGCCGGACGCGAAGTCGGCGGAATAGACCAGGTCGTCAAGTTCATCAGAGGAGCGGACCGCCCCTTGATTCGCGGGCTGAATCGCGGATCCATCTCCGTTGGTGATTCGCTCAAATGCACCTTGCTCCGCCCGTAATACGCTACTCTGTCCGCTCGCGACGGATGTCGCGAACAAACACAGAAGCAATGCCTTAAGAAAACGATTTTTGCTCATGTCAACCCTCTCAAAAAGCTTACACCCGAACCCCAAGTACGCTGCAACCGCTGATGACATACTCCCCAATGACAAGATACTGTCATCAGCTCGCTTGTTTGCTCCAATCTGGACACTCAGCCTGTACGAACAAATCCGGCAGTTTTCAGAAAAATCGAACCGGCGGCCGAGCCCTTTCCCGATGCCCGAAAGAGTATCGGCAATTTCTTAGTATTAACTGTTTTTCTAATATGCTTCATTTCATCACTACACTAAATATTTTTATGTCTCTTAATTCTACTCTAGAGGACTTTGACCCGAAAACGTGTGTTACGTGTCACATGCCGGAGTGACAGACAACGACAACCCGAGAGTGATAGACTCTACTTTATTGATACGTTGTTGCTTTCGGCTACCCGTGGTTTTTAGGTTATTGTCCATATGTGGTATACGACCGTGTCTGTAAGGGATCGATTCATCTAATGCACGTGTACGACTTCGATTCAATATGAAGCTCTATATAATTGGTCCCTTGTTACTGTTCCTTACTGCAGATGATAGTCTTTCCGCCGAATCGACAGCGAACAGATTGTTTTTGTTTTAGAAAACCGGGATGCCAGGACATGAAGGATGTCTTTGCTGACAAGACCTGCTTTAAGCAATCGAATACGGTTGTTACACGGACCATCGTTTCGGAAACGATTCTGATCGATATTACTCGTACAGTTCATCTTCCCGAAAAGGGATATATACTGTTGAACGGTGTCGGACTGTTCATCTGGTCTCAGCTGGGAGAGAACACCACGTTTCAAGACCTCATCGAGTCAGTCGTTGGAGAGTATGATGTAACAGTGGAAGAAGCAAACGAAGACACTCGCAGGTTCCTCTCAGAACTGGTAGATCACGGCTATGCAGAACCCGTTGAGTGTGCGCATGACTGAGAAGACCTGGCGACTGCCTGCCGAACAATTCCTTGACATTCTGACCTTCATGCAGACCTATCGTCAGGAGGTGAAAGTCAGGGCTCGCGGCAGCAGCATGTGGCCGTTTATCAAAGACAACGATGTGGTGGTGCTGTCGCCCTGCGATCCCGGTTTGCTTCGAACGGGCGATACAGTGGCATATAAGACACGCGGCACAGGAGTCGCAGTTCACAGGATCGTCAGTTCCAGGAGTGGCGGGATTCTCTTGAAAGGCGACGCCGGCTGTTCTCCGGATGGCTGGATGGATCGCAGCACGGTGATCGGCCGTATCATCGCTGTTTACAGGGGCCGTCGACGAGTAAGATGGGGGCTCGGCCCTGAACGAAGTCTGATCGCAATCATTTCGCGCCGGTACTCATGGGCTAAGCTCCTGGCCGTTCCGCGCCGAATGTACGCATTCGCAAGAAAGGCCTTTTGACAATATGTTCTGGGAAAACCTGCCAGTTGAACAGACCCATTTGCTTGATGTGTTCAAACAGTACAGGCGGCCCTTTTCTGCGTCGGTCGAGCTGACCCGGCGCTGCAACAACAATTGCATCCACTGCTACAATAACAAGCCGGCGTCTGATCCCTCTTCGCTGAAGAGAGAGATGTCTATCAAGGAATTGGAGAGTTTTGTCGAGCAGGCTGTTGAGTTGGATATGCTTCATGTTTTGCTGACCGGTGGAGAGCCGCTGCTGCGCAAGGATTTCCAAGACATCTACATGCTATTCAAGCGGGCCGGGATGCTGGTGTCTATCTTCACAAACGGAATCGCATTGACTCCGTCGCTCATCGGGTTTCTGGAACAATATCCGCCTGCACTTGTTGAGCTTACAGTCTACGGTCTCACGGAAGAAACCTATGAAAGTGTCACACGAGTCAAGGGAAGTTTCAAGCGTTTCATGCAAGCGGTTCGACTGTTAGATAAGTCGAAGATCAAGGTGAATTACAAAGCGGTATTTCTCGAACAGAACAAGCATGAGTTTGATGAAATTCATTCGTTCTGTAATGAGCGTTCTGCAATCGGCTATCGATTTGATATTATGGTACATAACAGGACTGATTTCGATTCGAGTCGCAATAATGAAATTGCGAAATCGAAACTGAATCCATCGGACGCGCTTGAATTGGAAAAAAGAGATCCGAAGCGTTCTCGGTCCATGGAGAAATACTATGATCGAGTAGCCTCCTATGATCTTGATCCGGAATCGGACGACCGTTTGTTTACATGCGGTGCCGGATCCAAATCAATTTACGTTTCTGCGGATGGGATCGTTCATCCCTGCGGCAGCCTTATGTCCGAGCGGTTTTCCTTCTCACTTCGCGAACACCGACTGGAGACCATCTGGAACGAATTGATTCCCGCTTCATTAGACGTCAGGGCGCCGAAAGACTACCCTTGTTTGACGTGCAGCCATCGGTTCATGTGCGACTGGTGTCCTGCTCATGCGGACCTGGATAGTGGTGATCTCACAAGTATTTCCGAACACACATGTGAGATGACGAGGTTGCGCATGGAAACTTTAAGGATTAGGAGAGATTCACATTCAACTTGACCTTCACAGTTGTTTAACTTGTTCGTATATTTAATGCAGAGATGAACTTTAGCCTTTCAGGAGAACGTGATGAAAGAGAAAAAGCCATACGAGAAGCCGAAAGCGCTTGAGATTGAAGATGTACAGTCGGATGAAGCAATTCTGATTACCTGCAAAGAGGATAGTTTTGCCATTCTGGAAGGCGGTTTTCCGCAATGCGGCATCACTG
>WJJA01000349.1 GCA_014729955.1 bacterium | reverse complement strand
TGCCGCACGTTCCCGGTCGTCTGTGGCGATGAAATCAAGGAACTGCAGGCCGAGCATCTCTTCCGGCTGTTGGAAGCCAAGCATCCGTGCGGCGGCATGGTTGGCCATCAGGATCATGCCGTCGTAATAGAGGACAGCGGATGCTTCGAGCATGTTCATAATCAACGACCGAAACAGCTCTTCGCGCTGTCGCAATGTCTCTTCGGTCATGTGAAGATCGGTGATATCCCGCAACACACCGACAATGCGCACATCTTCTCCGACCGGCCGATCCGCCCACCCTGCATTCAGACGCATGCGTCGCCAGCCGCCTTCTTCGACTCGCAACCGGAATTCCAGCGACGGGTTGGACGCTTCGCTTTGCAGCGCGATGCGAAACTGCATCTGGAACCCGGCGCAATCGTCCGGGTGCATCCAGTCGACCAGGGCCAGACCCTGTACACGACCGACCGTCTGGCCGAGAATCCGTTCCCATGCTGTGGACGCGTACCGGATCACACCGTTTTCATCAAGCACTATGACGATCTCATTGATCGTGTCCAATACACGGCGCAGATCGCTGTCCAGGGCTTCGAGCCCGTTACTGCCGTTCGCTGACGCTGTCTCCAAGGCCGGTTCACCTCCTCTTCAAACGATCCCGCAAGCCGGATGGTACAGTATATACATGGGGTTACTTCCGGTACAAGACAGGTCACCTTGCCAAGTAACCTCAATTTGGATCAAATGTGAACACAGACGCGATAAATTTGGTGTTTTTCTTGAAATGATGAGCGTATAAATCGCGATCAAAGGATTGCGATGCGAGGGTCCGACACCAGGTTGCAGAATAAAAAGACGACCGCACCGTAACGGAACAGTCGTCTTGTATGAAAAACGAGAACACTCCGACTGAAAGCGAGGCCGGTTGTCTAAAGTTCGTCTCGTGCGATCACGTCAAAGGTGCCCGGGTCGATCCGGATCTTGATGTGTTCGCCGCTGCCGACCTTGAATTTATCGTTGTACCATTCATCCATGAAGTGTTCGATTTTGAGGTGGTAGGTGCCGGGTTCGATGTCGCTGATGACACCGCGCGCCATCTCATCGATGTCGCCCATGTCCATGTCAATTACCAGCTTGCCGTCCCAGTAAATCTCGCACATGCCCTCTTCGCTGAGGAAGGTGATCTTGGAAGGTCGCTTTTCCTCTACCGGTTGCTGCATGGGAGCCGATTCGGACATGGTGCCCGTCTCCTGCACCTGCACGGTCATGCCCATACCGCCGGCGGTCACCTGTGTGCTCGTGCTGTGGCCGGATTCCTGCACCTGCATATGCACCTGCACGTCCTGCATCATTCCCGATGTCGCGGCGGCGGCATCATGCACTTCAGCACTCGAAACCACCAGGCCGCCGTCGGTATAGTACGCCTGGATGGTGTAACCCGCGGGAATAAAGATCGGAAGCTGCATGACACGGTTCGCGGGCGAGGGGGTGCCTTTGAAAACATCCAGGTTGTATACACCCTGCTCGATGCTCACCGCTGCATTGCCGCTGCCGTCCGGTTTGAGACTCTTTTCATTCAACTGCGCGGTGTATTTTTTGTCCTTGAAGACATACACAAACTTGCCCGTACCGGCATATGCCGTATGGGCTGACAGGCCGAGAAGTACTACCCATACCGCCATGACACGAAACATGCTGCTCTTCATCAGTTCCTCCCGCTGTACGGTTTCCCTTTACCGGTTTCAGGTTGAAGATGCCGTATTGTAACGAACCGTAATTGTAGCACCGTGGTCAGAAATCATGCAAGATTTGATGATTCATTTGGCATGTTTTGTTCTCTATTTAAAGGCTAAAAACACGAAAACCTTGCCATCAGGTTTGGAGTTTGCCCAGGCAAGGTTTGGGTGGTGAAAACAGCGAAGTATCCGGTCGCATAACGTTCAGGTGAAGCGGATCGACTTCGAGGTAATACATAGTCACAACAGTCGTGCGGTCTCCCAGCCTTCCCGCACTGCATCGTAGATCCGGCGCGGCTGTTTGGCGTCACCGATTACATGCACATTGTACCCCTTTTTCAGCAGTTCCTCGCTGAGAACGTCGCGCGGTTGTGCGCCGACCGCGACGACAACCGTATCGAAGGGTCCTATTCGCTCTTCCGGCCCCTGTCCATGCTGAAACAGGGCGTGGCCCCCTTCAAAGCGCAGCACCTGTGTGCCGGTATACACCGGGATATTGTGCTGCTGCAGGAACTTCAGGGCGAGTTTCCGGCTGACCGGCTCCATGTCGCGGGCGATATCATCGAGCAGCTCGACAATGGTAACCTCATGACCCTTCGGTGCGAGCAACTCGGCCGACTCGATTCCGATCAGGCCGCCGCCGATGATCAACACCTTTTTACCCACACGACTCCGTTCCAGCAACAGGTCTTCACCGTTGAGGGCGCCTTCCAGACCGGGGATGGACGGCATACGCAGGGTTGACCCGGTGGCGATGACGACCTCGTCGGGCTGCAGCTCGTCGATTCGTTGAAAGCCTGCCTCTACATTCAGCCAGATTTGTACTCCCAGCCGTTCGGCCTTTGCCGGCAGGTGACCGTACGGATGTTCCATGTCGCCCTTGCCGGGTACAAGGAACGCCAGGTCAAACTGACCACCCGGGTGATCGGAGGCTTCGAACAGCAATGCATCATGGCCCCGTTCGCGCAGGGTAATCGCCGCCTGCAATCCCGCCGGTCCGCCGCCGACCACCACGATTCGTTTTTTCACAGCCGCCGGCTCCACCACCACCGATTCATGACCGACTGTTGGGTTGATGATGCAGCCGATGCCGATGCCGGCCTTCACATTGGCCAGGCATCCCTGCAGGCAGTGTCCGCACCGTGCGATCTCGTCCGTTCGCCCCTGCAGCATCAGGCGCGGCAGATCCGGGTCGGCGACGAGGGCACGGCCGATCCCCACCGCATCCGCCACACCCTTTCGCAACACCGTCTCGATCTCATCGGGATCGTCCATACGACCCGCGACGATCACCGGCAGTGCGGTTTCCCGTTTCAACTCCGCACAGAGCTTCTGGTTCACCCCCGGTGGCAGTGCCATGTGCTGGTAGTACCAGGGCGGACTGTCGCAGACCGACCCTGTGACGATGTGCAGAGCGGCGACTCCCTGCGTCTGGAGGCGGCGCACCAGCTGTTTCGCATCCTCGAGTGTCCAGCCCCCGTCCACCTGTTCCGATGCTGAAAGGCGAACCAGGATCGGATACTCGGGTCCGACGGTTGCGCGTATCGCGTCAAGCAGCCTGTCGCCGAAAGGATTGACACCGTCTTCGGAAATGCCGAATTCATCGGTCCGTTGGTTGGTGCGCTTCTGCGCGAACTGGGCGACCAGGTACCCCAGGCCGAATTGCACCTCCACGGCGTCAAACCCGGCTTGCTTCGCACGGCCCGCAGCATGTGCCCATGCGTCGATCACTTCATGGACACGTACCGCGCTCATCACTTCCGGCATCACCCCGGTCGCCGGGCAGGCCGCCGCGCTCGGAGCTTCGGTCGGCATACCGGACGCCTTCGGATTGGCGCCGCGGCCGGCATGATTGAGATGCGCGATCGCTTTGGAGCCGCCGTCATGAATTGCGGAAACCAGGCGGGCAAGCCCTTCGATGTGATCGTCGCCGGCAATACCGAGCTGCTTCGGATGTTCACGTCCCCTGCGATCGATAAAGAGCGGCTCGGAGATCAACGCACCCGCACCGCCCTGAGCCCGACGGTGGAAATAGGCGACCGTGCGGTCCGTGACGCAGCCTTCCGGCGTGCCGTATCCGGTCTTCACCGGTGCCATCAGGATACGGTTGTCCAGAGTTAACGATCCCATTACGAACGCTTCGCCCGCCTTCATGGTGCCCTCCTGTGTCGATGGGACGGTCTGCACGCGACATCTGTCGTATGCCGTTTGACTATGGACTACAGTCTACCCCTTGGATGCCGGGAAAATCACAGCGTTGTCGAAGAGCCGCTCTCCAGGTTGAACCTGCAACACTCCCGGTTCAACAGTACCCGCAACACATTTCGCCTCGTCAAGTGTTGAAAAACCGTTGCGTTGCGGCGGTATACTCTCTATCTTGTAAATAGCATATGCCCATAAAGGGAACCAAAACGATCTCTGTTTCGTTTTATCGATACAGGTCGAAACCGACTATAGAATATTGGGAAGGGAGTTGCAATGCATTACCTGGTCGCAGCCGATGGACCGACACTGGATGCCCCGATCAGCAAACGCTTCGGGCATGCCTCGTTTCATCTGCTTGTCAACAGCGAGACCATGAAGGTTGTAAAAATGGAGGGGGGAGAGGTCGAGAGCTTTCCGGCGCACGGCATTCAGCGTTTCTGCTATACGATAAAGGTGGACGGTGTGATTGCCGGAAATATCGGCCCGCACGCCTTTGAGGACATTCGGCGTGAAGGTTGGCCGATGTATATCGTACGCAAATCGACCGTGCGTGAAGCGATCGAGAAGGTCGCGGCGGGCGACGTCGTTGCTGCGACCGAGCCGAGCATGAAACGCAGCATCGGCCGGCATCCCGGACACGAACCCGGCGACGGACACGGCCGTGGGGAAGGCCACGGCGGAGGACAGGGTCGCGGCGGTCAAGGTTATGGAGGCGGGCACTCCGGCGGGCAGGGATCGGGCGGTGGTCAGGGTCGTCACGGCAAGGCTCAGCACGGCAAAGGCGGCTATCGTCGCGGGCGATACGGCTCCGGCGGCGGGCGCGGCTGAAACCGGCCGCACGGAGCAACGACATGTGCGGGGTACTTTTACATTCCCGGTTCTGATGACCTAAACCCGGTAGACTCGTTCAACCGTCAGGTCACACACACGATGCAATCGTTCGAAAGACCGGATGGAACGTTGTGCCTGGTTCTGGTTCGCTTCGGAGGCGGGTGATCCGACACTCATAACAGATTCTTTGTGACAGCATGATCAACGTTGTGGATCATGAAAGCAGGCAGCAGAAAAGAGAGGGATACCATGCCTCAGCGAGATCGAACGGGACCGATGGGCCGAGGGCCGGGGAGCGGCCTGGGGCTGGGCGATTGCGATACCGGAACGGACTCGAAACACAACGGGCTTTGGCTGGCCGCATCGCTGGCCGGCGCGGTGGCGCTTGAGCTGACACGCAAGGACAGCGTGGTGCGCCAACTGGCCGGGAAGTCGCTCCAGAAGTTGAAAAGCGCAGTCGCGGCTCGCCTTCCCGGCAGCACCACCGAGTGGGAGCGAATCACCGATGAGGGCTCCGAGAGAACCAAACATGAGATGCGGTAAATTTCTTCAAAAATGAGCGCGAGGTGATTGCGCGAAAGATGCACTTCACCTAAGTTTCGCATGAGAAGACCTTGAATAGGAGCCGCCGACAAAGCCGGAAAACAAGAAAAAACAATACATCAAACGCCATACGAGCTATATTGTCGAATTGGGAGCTTGCAAGAAAAACGGTAGTATGATCATGTAAGGAACAATGAAACGCTATCTGTATTCAGTTTTTTTAGGCTTTGGAATCGCCGTAATGGCGGGAGGGTGGTACCATGCGGTACAAACTGGCCGTAGCGACGCCCGACGGGAATCGTGTTGCCGAGGATATCCGGCAGGCGGATTATTTCGTCGTCTTTGACATTGCGCGGGGCCGTGTAACCGGTTGGGAGGTACGTGACCGTTCGGATCACGTCCCCTCCGGTCGGCGGACATCCCTGCCGGTGGAATGCTTCAAGGATTGTCGGTACCTGATTGCCGGCGGCCTGGGCGAGACGGCGGAGAGTCTGTGCATGCGGAACGGCACGGATCTTCTCAGCACGAACATCGAAACGGTCACGGAAGCCCTGGAAGCATACTTTGACGGTATGCTGATGGGCCGTGAAGCGTTCGAAACACCGCATCCCCGTGCGTGAGGCAGTGCTTCGACAAACGGAAATGCTGGTAGCCAAGCTGTGGGAGAAAGACAGAGACGTTGAGACCCAAAACTGACTGAAAACAGTACCAAACGGCCCCCTCAATCCTGCGCTATCCCACGGAGAGGGAACCTCTATTTCCTTTGCGACTCGCCCCACGAAGCTGTAATTTTGTTCCATACACAGTAAATATCTGCAACGAGTGTCACATTGCCTCGTCCTCACAAACAACGCCAGATTGCCTTTAAAACCGATGTCCGCGGTTTCAAACCGCTCGGCATCCCGATGCGTGATCTCGATACGATCGAGTTGACCGCCGATGAGATAGAAGCATTACGTCTGGCTCATCTCGAAGGCTTTTATCAGGTTGCCATCGCACGTCATATGAATGTTTCGCGCCAGACAGTGGCGCGTATCCTCGACTCCGCCCACCGCAAGGTGACCGAAGCTCTCGTGGAGGGTAAGGCGCTGGCGTTCTCCGGCGGTCCGGTGGAATGGCTCGATGATGCACCGGAACGCTGTCCACGCTGCGGGGGGCGCAACGGGCAGGGACGGGGGCAGGGGCGCGGACGAGGGCGAGGACGACGACGGGGATTCGATGAGCAGGACGACTGCGAGTGCCCTGCCGATTCGCAGGTTGACGGATCGTAACTGCCCGCCCGTTTACGAAGGGACCACACAGATTTCGATACAACCCGCCGAACTTCGAAACACCATACCCAGCATTGCAGGGTGAAAACCGCCCTTGTCGTCATATTGGCTCCTGGAGTGCACGTCCCAACGCAAGCGCGTTGATTTGAATAAAGTTGGAAGAGGTAAAGGTCTGTTCTGTCACTTGTTAGGAGTATTGATCAATACACTAACTAAGCGTTTGCATATACCAAATACACCAAATTGCGATGCGCGTATCGATATATCATGATTATTATCTGTTTGACTTGGTAGTACATCTCGGGTATTGTATTAGTAACAGCATTCACAACGATATCGTGCCGCAAGTCGTCACGAAGTCAAGGGAGACCACATGGACTACAGACTCGCCATTCCAACCCCGGACGGAAAACGCATCGCCGGCTACCTGGAACATGCAGACTATATCATCGTTTTCGGCATTGAGGAGGATCGTGTTGCCGGTTGGGAAATACGAGACCGCCGGGATCAGCACCGGCTTGGCATCCAATCCCTGCTTCCCCTGCCCTGCATTGAGGATTGCCGTTACCTGATCGCAGGGATCCTGGGAGACACTCTGCAGCGCATGTGCCGTGAAAACGACATCCGGTGTTTTGAAACCGAGATCGAAACGGTCACAGAGGTGCTGGATGCGTGGTTCAAGGGAGAATTCATCCCGGAATTGCTTCAAGAGGCAGCCTGAACGATACGTGAAAAATTTCGATCCCGGGGATCCTTAAAGGCAATCCACTACCGTACGATCACGACCAGGTCGTCGAACAGCACTGACCCTGAACTGCTTTGCCCGGACACCGCGATGCCCAGTGGTTTCGCGGTGCTCCAGCGGCTGTTCTTTGAACCGGACCAGACCTGTTCGCCGTTGATGTAGTATGCCACGGTTTCCGCTTCGACCACACCCTTCAGCTCAATCCACCCATCCCAGTCGGGGATCTCATATAGCTGTGCGAGGTAATTCAGGGAGCCGTCGATCGCCTCGAACACTTGCCAGGATCCGTTGGTGAAACTGATTGTGAACATCAGGAAGGTGCTTGCGCCTTCCATTTTCGGCAGCAGGGCGATATGATTGAAGCCGGGATCGCTTGCACGGAATCGCAGGATAAACTCGCCGTTGGAGAAGGTTTCGTCACTCAGCAGGAAGCCGTGGGTTCCGTAATTGCTGCGTGCTTCGACGTCCATCGCAAGCGAGTCGGCGTGCCAGGCGAGGTCGTACGAAATCGGTGTGTCGCCCAGGCCCGCGAGCATGCCGGCGAAAGCCCATCGATCCACATCGGCCGGGGTGTCGAATGTCATCTCGAACGGAGTCGGCAGGACTTCGACCTCAAGATCACGGCTGCGGTTGTTAAAATCGTCGCTTACCGTGACGCTTACGGTTTGTGTGCCTGTGAGCGGAGGTGTCGCCCAGCGTACGACGGCCGCGTTGTTCTCGAGCAGGTTGCCCTGCGTGACCGACCACTGGTACCCGAGCTCCAGGTCAGGGATATCGGGATCGTACGCATCGCAGGCGAGGGTCACGGTATCGTTTACCGCGACAACGGCATCTACCACACGGACTTCTTCGATCACGGGCGGCAGGTTGGTGACGATGACGGTATCGACGCGCGAGGTTTCGTTGCGAGCGTCACGAACCGTCACTCCGATCTCGTAGACGCCGTATTCACCGCCGGAGGTCCAGATCGTTTCCCGTTGCGTGGTGTCGGCGAGGAACTCACCGCCGTCCGCGAACCAGCTGTAGGAGAGTGAATCGTTGTCCGCATCCACCGCTTGGCACTCGACATACAGGGTGTCATTGAAGCTGATCGAGTCGTCCTCGGAAACGGTAAAGTCGGGAATGGACGGCGCATGGTTCCGCAGAGAATCCACATAGAAGGTGGACGACCGGTCCACACCGCTCCAGCGGTCGAACAGGGTCAGGCCGATGCTGCGCAGACCTCTAGTGCCGTTGCCGTACCAGACAGCGTTCACGGTTTGGGCCTCATGATCCGTGAAGAAAAGAGTGTCTATCAGCTCTTCCACACTCGAATCCGGTGAAACAATGAAACGACCGTTGTCGCTGTCGTCCCACCAGGTCAGGAAAATGGTGTCCTGCTGAACCGGTTGAATTTCCGCGCTCACACGCAGCGTATCGAACAATCCGATGGTGTCGTCCGCGGCAGTCGTGAACTCGAACGACACGGTCGGGAAATCGGGATTGACCGTGATGGTGTCATGGACGACGGTCTCTTCCCACTGGTCCTCGACGGTGAAGCGGATCGGGAATTCGCCGTCTTCGCCATTGCTGATCCACTGTACCGCGCTGAGCGGGCTCTCCGACCAGCTTAATACAGTATCCACCAGCTCAGAGGCCGTTTCGAGCCGGGTCAAATCCTCATCTGTTACGGTGTAGAGAAACAGGCCGCTGCCGGCGTTCCAGCGGACGAAAAGGGTATCGGTCCGTTCGACATCGTTCAGCTCGGCTTCGATCTGAACGACATCCAGCGGGCTCACCTCGCCGCTCGGGGTTCGCTCGTATCGTGCCACTTCAGGCGGCAGATTCTGGTCGGTCGGGTCGGTGGAGCTGGTTTCGCACGAGAGGAAAACGACCGATGTCAACAGGCCGACAGCGATGACGAGGCTGAATCGGGCAGAACGTCCTGCATGGTTTCTGCGGAAGAGTTCAATCATGATCCCTGCTTCTCCTCAGTCGATCCGTCAACCCCTGCGCCTGCCCGGTCCGTGCCGGCATCATCCTCAGCGTCCGGTTGCATCGGGATCAGGTCAACACGTACCTCGATGTTGTCGCCCTCGTCGATGCGGGAAAGGTTGAATTGCAGCCGTCCGCTGTCGGGATCGTAGGACAGTTTCGTCGCGCGTACACCGACCTTCTGGGTGCTGACCGCCACATCTTCGAAGATCGGCGGGAAGTAGACATCCCAGACGACGTCTCGCAGGTCGAAATCGCTGACATTGGAAAGGTCGAGCGCGATCCTCGTGTCGGAGATCTCGCGTCCGGAGGCAAGCAGGTTGCGGAATCCGGCAAAACGTGTTACCAGTTCACTGGTTTTCGCCCGCCGGATGCCGAGCGAGTCCATCTGCTGCGCCAGGCGTATCGGCAGCTTCTCCATGTTGCGGTCTTCGAGGATTTTCGCATCCAGCAGGCCGATATACATACCGCCCGCTTTGCGAATCCGCTGCATGTCGTTGACCATTGCCTCGTACAACTGCGACGGACGCCTCACCTCCTTCAGGTGGTACCATTCCCACATGCTGAGCTGTGCCTTGGGCACGAGGGACAAGGGTTTGCGCGAACCGAACAGGAAGACCTTATTGCTTTGTGATTCGTCTGCTTCTGCGCCGTATGCAGCCGGACGGCGATGTCCGAGGATGTAGTTCAGCTTCTCGCGGCTGCCGGCATTCAGGGTGGCATTGGTGTAGGTCCAGTTGGCGGGGAACAGGCCGACCGGCGAGACGGTCACCTTCTGCTCAAACTCTTCCACATGCTCGTCGACCCACTTGCCCTGCTCCCGCCCGGTCATCTCCGAGAGGTCCTGGAATCGTGAAGTGGCAACGACAAGATCGCCCCACGATACTTCGTTCAAGGGAAGGTCGCGCGGGTTAACATCGGCTTCGATCGCCAGGTCCAGGGTGATGCCCTCTTCATCTATCGCCTGTAGTATGTTGCGTGCGGGTTCGGGATTTTTACGCACCTCCAGCATGAGGCTGCCCCCGGCTTCGTAGCCTCGCGGCCATACACGCGGAGCGATCACGGGTTTACCGCTTAACCACTGCAAGGAGTTCTTCACCAGCTTGTCGACGACATTATCGCTGCCGGGCCGTGGTTCGATGGTATCCGGCGAGAAGCCCAGCCACACGAACCGGCCGTCGACATAGTCGCCGTGCATGGCAAGGCTTTCAGTGTCCGTATGGTAGCCGCGCGACTGCTTCCAATAGGGATAGAACCAGAACAGATCGCTGCGAGTGCGTTTTTCGATTACGTTAAATGTGATGTAGCCAAAATAGGTATAAGTATCAATGTGAGAGCCGGGCGCGATACCGGCGGTGATCGGACCACCTCCGCGAACGATCATACTCGTACCGCCGGTCGGGTCATACACCTCCTGCGAGGGGAGAGCGCCCATCACCTGGGACATGAACTCGTGTCCCAGCCATTTTCCGTTTTCGTCGCGGACCCCATTGAACCACATCATCATGACGTTGCCGCCGTCCGCGAGATACTGTTTTACCCCCTCACGTTCCCGTTCGGACATCAACATCACACCGGGCAGGATGACCAGTTCGTAGGAAGGGTCGATGTTTACCAGGTCAATCTCCTCGACCTGGTTGTAATCGTCATATCCGAGTCTATAGAGCGTCTCACGCCAGAACGAGGCCAGGTTGACGGTTTCATCCTGGCTTGTGGAGCTGATGATATCCCATGCTTCGGTAGTGACATCCGGCTCTTCCGGCCGTTGCATGGGCGGTGCATACCAAAGGGTGTCCGCGAGCCCCCAATCGTCCGGCCGTCGGAGGCGGTAAGGCCAGGTGGTGTCGCCCTCGGCGTTATTGTACTGCAGGAATTTTTCCGTACGTGTCGGACGAACCAGCATGACTCTCGGTTGGGCATACAGACCGGTTGTGATGCCGCCCATGTCGAAGAAGCTGTAACGTCCCAGAACATATTCCATCACGCTGGTATAGCCCCACCAGGCAAGGTACCCCAGTACGACCAGTGCGAGAATCATCTGGACACTGAAGAGAGCTGTACGCTTCAGGCGCGACTTCTGTTTGTTTGCCCAGGGTTCTTTGTTGCCGGGGTCCGTTTTCACGGGCGATTCCTTCTTTACGGCCGACCAGTGCCGTTTACGATCCATGTTGAGTGTCGGGTCACTCCCTTGATGCGGGTCGGGACCCGACTCAGCGTTCAGGAGGGTCTTGCGAACGGTTGTAGCGCGCGGTTGACCTGACAGCTGAATGAGCCTACTGGATCTACATCGGCACTAATTCCATCGGCTTTCGTTATCTTCTTCCTCTTCCTTTTGAACGGAATAGAAGCTGTGTCGTTTAGGCTGATCCTCCGGCAAGGATGGGGATGAGTCAGTGTCGTACCGACGGCCCGGCAGCGGTGCGGTGGAACGCGGCAGCAGTGAGTCCGGCGACGAGAACGATGAGACTTCCCCGGTGCGATGGAGATCACGCAGGGTCTGACGGTCCGGATCAGGCGGTGCCAGTGGACGGCGGTTTGTCGGGGAAGAGCGCTCCAGTTCACGTCGACGAATCTCCTCTTCCCGTCGTTGCAGCTCGTTTTCCCGGCGCCGCAGCTCTTCTTCCTTTTTCAACGCTTCCGCTTCCGCGTTGCGCGCCCCTTCTGCTTCCCGTTCCGCTTCCTCTTCCATCTGCCGGGTCTGCTGGATCCGTCGACTTACCGGTAGTCCCGGGTCGGGAATATGATGGCGCGGCGGGGCTTCCGGCTGATGCGAAGGCTGTTCCCGTCGACGTGTGGAGTAGGTCGCCCCGCTGAAACCTTCGCGGTCCGGGCTGCTGTAGCGATAGCCTGCACTGCGTACCGCCCCTGAAAAGCCTCTATCCTGTTTGCCGGACAAAGCATCGTGACCGGAGAAGTAGTCCTGCCGCCGTAGTTGGGGGCGTGTCTCCTCCAAATCACGCAGCCGTTCAGAACGATAATCCCGAATCGACTCCATGCCGGTCGTATGGTCGGTGTGGGCTTCCATGGATGGATCGTCAATCGATCCTTCTGCCGACAGCTCCGGCGATTCCCCGGGTTGCGGGGGCGGCACCGGAGATCGCCCGGCCATACCACCGCCGGAAATGGGTTCACGTTCACCCGGCGCCAGGCCGGTCATCTGCTTCGATACCCCCGGCGGAGGAGGAGCCGTGGCACCATGCAAAATCGAGCCTTGTTCCTCCGTCGTGTTGCCTGCTTGAGAACGATTCTCCGGATGAGCCTCGCCGTGTCGGTCAGCCGCTCTTGCAAACGGAGGGCTGTTCTCCTCTCCCGCGTCATTCATAAGCGACAGATTCGTCGCCGGCGTTGCTGTTGCGGGTCGCTGCGGCTCCTGCTTTCCCGGTGACGCGTCGTCATTTTGTTCCGGAGTGGAAAGACTCGCTGTTGAAGAGACCTCGGCGGCTTTCGCTTCCACATGATCCGATTGAGCGCTAGGCACGTTGCGCCCGGAGGGGTCGAACTTCACGCTGTGTTCTGAAACTTTGTATTGGCGTTTGGCAAAAAGGAAGTAGTAAATATTCCAGATCAGGAATGCGCCGCCGAGAATCAGCAGGCCGATGCCGCCCCATTTGAGGTATTTGGACGGTTGGCGCGCACTGATATAGCCGGACCCCTCCTCGCCGAACAGGACTTCGAAGGTTTCTCCGGCTTTCAGTTTGGGGAGAGTGAGGTAAAACCCGTCCTTGCGCGCATCCGATACCGCACGTCCCGTCAATTCCAGCGGAGCGATCTGCTCCACGTGCACCCCTTTGCGCGGCAGAACCTTCAGGACCACGTCTTCCACCGGTTGCTCGGAACGATTCTTGACGCGGACAAGGATACCTTTGTCCACCCTCTCCGACGAAGTGTCCAGGTGGTAGCGGTCGAGGGTCCACTCAGCCAGTTGCAGGGCCGTCGCGAACCAGAGGTTCTTCTGCTTGTCGAGGTGGCGGAAAAGCGCTTCCTTGGCAACGATCAACTCATCGCCGTCCAGATACTGGCTGTGATAATTCCATTTGTAAAGCCCGCCCATGTCGTGAATGCGTTCGAAATCGCCGATCATCGCTTCAGTCATGGTGGAGGGCATCTTCAGCTGATAGCGGGAGAACAGATCGTAATCGTCCAGCTCGTTCTTCGGAAAAAAGACGATCCCTTCGCCTTCCGGATCGCCGGGATCGAAGGGAACAAAGCGCGGTGCGGCGCGGTCTGCAATCGAATCGGCGGTGATATATTCAAATCCGAGTTGCTTGAGAGCTTCGACGGTGGTTCTGTCGAACGCCAGCTCCGGCGGCCGAAAGCCGCGAGGGCGCTTGTCCATCGCCTCGATGAATTCGGACGCACGCTGCAACCGTTCGATCTGTTTGTCCAGCGGTTGTCCGGCATAGCGGTCGTGATTGTCGCCGTGGATGGCCAGCTCACCGCCCGCCTCCACCATATCGCGGATGATGGCCGGATGCTTGCGTGCTTCATTGACCAGCAGATTGAAGGTTGCGGGGAAGCCGAACTTATCGATCAACTCCACAGCGCTGCTGACAAAACCGAACTTGTCCTCGATATCGCCGTGAATCAGCACAGCCGTTTCCCGGCGTTTCGGCCACCAGGTGGTCGAAACGAGAGCTTCACCGGTGAGCCAGGTACCTAGCTCCTCGAACAGGAGACGGGCGTGCTGCATATTGGCGGGATCGCCGTGCAGGCCGCCGAGATTGTCGCCGAACCAGGCAACCCGCCCGCCCGCTTCCCAGTCGCGTACGACAAACCCCGCGCGACGTTCGATCTGGTGGGAAAACACGTCCTTGTAGCCGGGAGTTGCCCAATACCCGCCGATTTCAATGTTATCAGACGGGGGAATGTAGAGCGGATCGGCGTACAGGGTGGCGCGGAGGTAATACCCCGGTGGAAGCCTGTGTGTGCCGGGCACGCCCCAGCGCATTTGCAAGGCTATCGCTTCGCCGGACTTGCCCTTGATTTGAGCGGGAATCGCCCCCAGTGCCCACTCGAGGAAAGCGTACCCTCGTTGGGAGCCGTCGAGATTGCGTGTACCGGTCGGTCCGGTCAGCAGCAGGCCTCCTCCGCGGTCGACGAAACGCCGCAGTGAGTTTACATGATCATCACTGAGGCAGAGTGCGCCCGGCAGTACGATAAAGGAGTAGGCATCCGTCATCAAAAGCCCGTTCTCACGGGATACGCTGACCGTGTATCCCAAATCTTCGAACAGGTCGCGCCAGTATTTCAGCTGATAATAGAAGCCGGAACCGCTGTCGGGAAAAGTGAACTCGGTTGTAATGGAATCAGGAGCGGTCCCGTGCGGTCCGGCAAGGCTCTCCCGCTCGGTAGAACCCGCATGGTAAAACCGGTCCGTCGCCTCCGGGTATACGAGCAGGATGCGCTCAGCCCCGGACGCGGATGCGGCAAAGATGAGCAGCCATACCACGGCTGCCGCAAACAGCCTGCTATTTCCACTCAACGCGTTCGGCATCGGAACTGTCAGAATTGTTCACCTTGAAAGAATTGCGGGGCACTTCAAACTTGCGCAATTGCAGACCGGAGCCGCCGGTCTGCTGTCCGGTTACAATGATACCGCTGTCGCCGGCATCGCCGCGTACGCCGCTCCAGTCCGTATCATCGAGATTCATCGACGCTACGAACGCGGCCTGGGCCCCGCTCAGGTTCTGTTTCGGCGGTGGGGGGGGCGAAGCCTGCTGTTCCGGTTCCGGTATGTCTTGACGTTCATGCAGCAGGTCACGACTGTTTGTGGTTACGTTGGGCAGACGGCGACGCTGGGACGGCTGAGCGGGCGGAGTCTGCGCCGACGGCCGGTCCATTCCCGAGGAGAAGGAAGGTCCGCTCGGCTGGGGACGGGGCGGTGCCTGCGTGTTAATGGAGAGTGGGGCGTCGGACGCCGGTTGAGCCGTCGGTCGTTCCCGGGGCGCTTGTCGTGAGGGTCGCGCCTCAGGCTGCTGTGCAGGCTCTTCATCCTCGTCGTCTTCGATGTCCTCGTACTCTTCGGTCTCCGGTTCCGGTTCGCCCTCAGCGGCCTTTTGACGGCGTGCTGCTGCCGCTCGGGCTTCACGGGCGCGTTCCTTAATGCGGAACACCAGGTATGACGCCACCGCGACAATCAGGGTGATGATCGTCGCAATGAGGATGATGGTCGATAGTATCGGTACAATATCCACGGCGAACCTCTCTTACGTCCATACGACGGTTCGTTAAATGCGTCCCTTGCGTTCGAGTTTGCCCCACCCCATGCGAACGCCCAGCAACTCTTCAATCGATGCAACCATCTTGGTGACATCGACAATTTGAATAAATGCAATGCGATAAATAATAGCGATAGGCACCAGGGCCAAGCTTTCGCGCTCCATGGCGATGGCATGCAGAGACGCGATGGTATCCAGTACGGTTAACTGCACCCACCACAGAACCAGCAGCGGCGACATGCCGTACAGCACCGCGACGATCACAAACATCATCGTCGCGCCGATGTTCATCAACGGCCAGACGATACCCTCCAGCACCATCTGCCACATAGTCAGCATCACTCGCCAGCCTGCTTTAGTGTTGACCAGGCCGGAGGCATGCTTGCGCATTGACTGCAATATACCGCGTGTCCAGCGGTAGCGTTGCTTCAGCAGCGGAATCAGGTCTTCCGGCGCTTCGGTCATGCTGATCGCATCCGGCTCATAGTCGATCTTGTAACCGCTGTTCAGCATTTTCAGTGTAAGATCGCAGTCCTCGGCGAAGGTGTCGTCATCCCACCCGCCGACATCGATCAAGGCTTTACGTCGAAACAACCCGATCGGCCCGGGGATGATGTTGACCGCATGAATAAACGCCTGCGCTCGGCGCACCAGGTTCAACCCCTGGATGTATTCCAGCGTCTGCAGACGTGTCACCATGTTGGAACGATTGACAACTTTCACATTGCCGGCGACGGCGCCGATCTTCGGGTCGGCGAAATGACGCATCCCCGCGCCCAGTGTGTTATGGGACAGACGAGAATCGCCGTCGATGCAGATAACCACTTCGCCGGTCGCCACGCTGGCGCCGTGGTTCAAGGCATTCGCTTTGCCCATGTTGGGCTGGTCCAGCACACGAACTTGAACATTGTCGTGCCACCCCTCCCACTTCCGGGCAATTTTCAGCGTATCATCTTTCGAGCCGTCATTGATCACGATGATCTCATAGTTGGGATAGGTCAATTCCAGCAGCGATTTGATCGAATTTTCGATCACAATACCTTCGTTAAAGGCCGGAACGAGGAGAGAGGCTTTCAGCGGTTTGTATTCCGGCGTGATCTCGTCGATGTGACGAGTCGTCGCATGATGCAGAAAGCTGAAGATAATCAGGACGAAATACCGGAAGAACAATATGATAATAAAGAAAAGCAGCGCAAAGATGGAGGCGTTCACCAGGATGTTCGGCAGGGAGGTATTGGTGTTCAATACCACGAAATAGGTTGCAACGGTGACCAATCCGAAAAAGGTGAACAGGGTGAGGATGACAAAGCCGTACCCCCAGCCTTTGCGACGTTTTTCCTCAGCTTCTTTTCGCCGAAGCGCCTTGGACACCTTGCGTTTGACACGCGCACGGCGCTCCTCCTCAGACATTCGTTTTCTGGGTGCCTTCTTCTCCCCGCCCGGTTGAGTCTCACCCAGCGTGACCCCGCCTTCCGCCATTTTTTTCAGCTTTTCGCGGAACGCATCACCTGAACTTGCGCGGAGGCCTTCACCGCTGCCGTCTGAGTCGTCCTTCCTCTGCTGTTCCGGCGCATCGGATTGCGTTTGGGTTCGGGCGGAGTGCTCCCTCGACCCGAGCGTGTCGTCGCTTTTCTGCTCCGATCCGTAGGGGTTACTACCACCGCTGCTGAAGCCCAGCGGTTCCGATGCTTTGTCGTCCTTCGGCATAAACAGGGTGTCCCGAAGTAATCCTTACCGATTGTACGTTACATTCAAGGTAAACATGGAAAACTCATACCGCCCGTCCTCACGGGAACTGGT
>WJJA01000348.1 GCA_014729955.1 bacterium | reverse complement strand
GGACCAGGCAATGCTGGTCGATTCCACGGGATATCATTGGACTGTGTCAGGCACCGTGGATGGTGACAGCCTGCACGCCGAGCATCCCTACCTGTTCCTGCTGGACTGGGATGCGATCGAAGAGCACCGCAACGCCGCCCCCGAGAGAGACCATTCCCCGCAACCCGGTGCGTTTGCCGTCTCGTCGGCCCATCCGAATCCCTTCAACGATGCCGTGCAGCTCTCCGTCACGCTACCGTCCCCCTCAACGCTCGACCTTCGGCTTTACGATGCCCTCGGCCGTGAAGTTGAAACCCTTCACACCGGCACCTCACCCGCCGGAATCAGGCAATTCACCTGGCAGCCGACGAATCGTCCGTCGGGGATCTACTTTGTCCGTGCAGGCTTCGGGAACGGCACAAGCACGGTCCGCAAACTGGTGTACGTGCGGTAACCTGCCCCGTCCCAATTCTCTCTTATTCAGCCCAAGGGGCGTAGAATCTGTTGCAACGCCTTGCCAAACGGTTCATGCAGGACAACGGTTCACCCGCGGCGTTGCCGGATGAAAAGTCGGGACGGCATTTCTACCACGCATACCGGCGCTTCACCATGCATAACACTCCGGGGCGGGGCCGCCGGGACCCGGCCAGATTTCGTCCAGCCGTGTCATGACATCGTCGGCAAGTTCCAGGTCCGCCGCTTGGGCGTTCTGTTCGAGCTGTTCGATGGTGCGCGGGCCTGCGATCGGCGCGGTGATCGCGGGGTTCTTCAGCATCCAGGCGAGCGCGACGTCCGCGGGCCGTGCGCCGATGTCCCTGCACAGCGCTTCGTAGGCTTCGACCTGCGGTCGCTTCTTCTCGACCTCGCTAACGATCCTGTCCTGTGCACGTCTGCCTTCCTTCAACTTCTGCAATGCGCCCCCGAGCAAACCGCCACCGATCGGCGACCAGGGAATGACGCCGACACCGTACGCTTCACAAGCCGGCAGCAGCTCCGCCTCAATCGCACGATTGCCCAGGTGATACAGGCTCTGCTCGGACACAATCCCGATGAAGTTGCGGCGACGTGCGCTTTCATTTGCCTGCACGATATGCCAGCCCGCGAAGTTGCTGCTGCCGACATAGAGCACCTTGCCTTCACGCACAAGTTGCTCCATCGCCTGCCAGATCTCTTCGAAAGGTGTCGTGCGGTCGATGTGATGCATCTGGTAAAGGTCGATGTGGTCGGTCCGCAAACGTTTCAGGCTCGCTTCCACCGCCTTCCGGATGTGATAGGCCGACAGTCCGCGAATGTTCAGCCCTTCATCTGCCGTTTTGCCGTACACCTTGGTCGCCAGGACAATCCGGTCGCGCCGGCTCGGGTCGTCTGCCAGCCAGTTGCCGATGTAGGTCTCCGTGGTCCCCCGGCCTTTGCTGCCGCCGTACACATTGGCTGTGTCGAAGAAGTTGATCCCCAGCTCGAGGGCACGGTTCATGATCTCATGACTGTCCGCCTCGTTCACATAGTGGCCGAAGTTCATCGTGCCCAGACAGATGCGTGATACGGTTACGCCGGTGCGTCCCAGGGTGGTGTACTGCATGGTGCGGACTCCTTGCATGAAACGGGTCGGTTTTGCATTGAAGATGCGGGATACCCACGGTCCTGACAAGCGGGATGTGCGGCGTTTGTACGTGGGAAGAGAAACGGGTGGTCAGAAGCCGGGCAGCCCGTCGCCCAGATCCTTCAGCGGAGGATCGAACTCTTCCTGGAAGATCTCGAAGGGGATTTCACGGCCGATCGCATCCATCACACCCGATTGTCGGATCACTTCCTGGTAGGTCTTGTAGCACTCCAACGCCCTTGCCATGGTTTGCAGATCCTCCTCGGCGACCTCCACCACGCAGTCGATCTCTTCGGGCTTGGATGTGTTCAGCTTCACCCATCCCTCGACCTGTTGGACGTTCTCCGACACGGTGAACAGCGCCAGTCGACGCAGGAAATCGGCGCCGTTGTCACGCAGCTCCAGGTACGCACGTTTCACCACCGCATGCTGCACAAGGTGGTCGTGAAAGCCGGAAATGCCGTGTACCGCGTACGTGATCACGATGTCCGGACGTACACGCATGATTTCTTTCGCAACGGCCTCCTCGATGTCGCGCGGATCCATCTCCTTCAACCCGCTGTCCGGCAAATCGAGCACTCGCATCCCGGTCAGGCCGATCACCTCTTTCACGCACTGCATTTCCCGCAGTCGTACCGCGCCCATCTCCTCCACGCTGTAGCCGAACTTGTGACGCATCCGAGTCGCGCCGCCGCGTGTCAGTGTCAGCAGGTGTACCTCGTGTCCGTCGCGAAGTTGTCTCGCCATCACGGGCGCCGGACCGAAGGATTCGTCATCCGGATGGGGAAAGATATACAGGTATCTGTGGGGCATGGTATTCTCCAAAAATTGCGACACGTCCACCGTCATTCGTGTTTCAACGGCTCACTCAAGGAAAAGACGTCCGACACACCGCAAACAAGGACCGTCAGCATCATTCCGGCACGATGGGAGATAGGCAGCGCGTTGCCTGCGCTTTCGCGCCGGTTTTCTTCGCACGGGCCTTTTCGGCACGTTTGCGCGCCTGTTCTTCGCGGCGCTTCATCGTCTTCGCGATATAATCGGGCGCATACGGGGTTTTGCAGGAAGTATCCCCCTGGTCCACATCGACCGGCCCGATGCGTTCGCCGGCACGGGTCGCCGCTTCCTGGAGACGTGAATTGCGGATACCGATACGAATCAGCGTGGTGTTCATCGCTTCACGCGTACGGTTTTTTGCCTCATGGATACGATCTTCTGTCGCTTCAACCAGACGCAGGAAGTACTCGTCCGGCAGATCAGGGTCACGATCCGCAAGCTCGCCCGCCAGGTTCCACCCGAAACGGCCGAGCCATTCGTCGTCCGAATCAATCCACTGTTCCGCAAGGTCTCGTGCATACGGCGCAGGGCCCAGCACGTTGCTGCACAACTGATCCACAAGATGGTGGTAGCTCACTTGACGTGCCCGGGCTTCGGCATCGGCACGGTCCAGTTTCCCCGGCTCGGCGATCATGGTTGCCAGCATGCGGGCGTCCAGGTTGCCGGTATTCCAAAGCTCGACAGCCAGGGCATGGTCACGCTTGATCTTCTTCTGCAGGGTCCGCAGATTGGCAAAGCTCACGCCGAACATCGGTTCGGACGCGCCGTGCCGGGTATAAATTTTCACGTTCTGTGATGTGCCCATCTCTTCCAGTTGCTGCATCACCTCTTCCATACGCATCGGTCGCTCCGTACGGGTTGACAGGATTCATGTGTTGTGCTGTAAAGTTAGACTCGCCAAACAAAGGGAGCATACAACCGCCGGATTCGAGACGCAACGCCGTGAGCGCGAATTGTGACGTTCGTTCTCCGATCCATCAGGCAGTTCCTGATTTCCAGCTGTATGAGGCTGTTTGGCGGGAAGGGGAGAGGTTGGACGGGATACATTCTGCAACTCTTTTGTTCCCAAACAAAACCCGACCTCAAAGAGGCCGGGTTTCAATCGCGTGGACCCTGTCATTGCAGCATGACAGATGGTCCCCGGGAGAAGGTCGGTTTGATCAGGATGCTGCCTGTTTCTTCAGCATCTTGAGGGACTTCTTCGGATGCATCAGGCGTACGGTCCGGTCTCCCGCTTTTCTTTCCTCGGCCGGTTCGATAATCAGTGTGCGCAGCTCAGCCGGTGTCAAGCTTGGATCGACTGCCAGCAACTTGGCTGCCAGGTTGACCACGTTCGGGGAGGACATCGATGTGCCGCTGAAGGGGATACGGTCTCCGCCCGGCACATAGCTCTCCACCTCGAAACCGTTGGCGTATACATCCACTTTGCCGAAGCTGGTGAAATCGGTTTCATCGCCCGCCTGGTCGACGGCACCGACGGAAATGATGTTCGGCAG
>WJJA01000347.1 GCA_014729955.1 bacterium | reverse complement strand
CCGTTTCAGTGGCTCTTTCCCGATCTTGGCAAGCTGAATTTCGGGCAGGCGGAATTTCGGCCAGGCCCCGGCGTGGTCGCCTGGGCAACGACAGCCGACGGCTCCTCTTTAAAAACGTCCCCGCTGATCTGCTACGAGGCGATCTTTCCGGATTTGGGGCGCGATGCGGCCAAACTCGAAGCGAATACGTTACTCAATCTCACCAATGACGGCTGGTTGGACGGCACCACGGAACCGGAGCAGCATCTGCTGTTGAGCCGTGTGGGTTCGATTGAAACCGGTCGCACGCTGGTACGAGCCACCAACACGGGCATATCAGCGTTTGTCACTCCCGACGGATCGATTCATCACCGCTTGCCGTTGAAAACCCGCGGAGGCGCCGTGATGGATATTCCGCCCCCTGTTCACACTCTCTATCTGCGCGGCGGCTGGCGTTTCGGTGCGCTCACGACTGTTGCGGTACTTGCTTTATACGCTTACCTGCTGTTGCAACACAAACTCAGGAAGGATCGGAAGGGCGCATGAGACGTGTCATCTCGGCAGGATGTCTGCTCCTGCTCGCGGTGATCGTGCATGCGGGAGAAGATGTCTACAGCGTTGCCACCTTCGAAGCGGTTCCCATGTCGATGGGAGGGGCGGTTACTGCTCGCCTCGGGGGACTCGAAAGCGTCTTCTACAACCCGGCGACCTATACCCACAAGACCCCCCGTCTGTGGGAATCGGGCCTGGAGCTGACGGTCTACACCAATCCGCCGGCTGCCTTTGCGTATGGTGCACGTGCGCTTGAGGGGCGCGAACCTCCGGGCAAACCGTCCTATGATGCGCCGCTGCTGTTTCTGCGCGGAATCAACGCGGCCTACAAGCCGTTCCACATCGGTGCTGTTTTCGCGGAAGAAGAACTGCAACCGCTGGACAGCAAATCCGATCATCTCTTCAATATCGACCAGATACCTGACAACCGACGGCTTGCGGGGTACGCCACGATTGTTCTCAGTCGGCAGGTACGGATCGGTGCGAGTGTGACCGGTTTTTTCCGGGAACGGCGTATGCGGCAGTATGGAACCTCGTACGGTCTGTATCTCGTGCCCAGCCGATTGATACAGGTGGGTGTATTCTTCTGCGATGTGCCGGATTTTCACCAGGACAGTACCTTTACCGGCGGAGATCCTCTATCGGCCGGCAGCAATGGAGAATCTGTCTCGGTGCGGCATCCCTATGCCGGGCTTGAGGACGAGTCCGTCAACATCGGATTCAGCTTGCAGCCGAACCGCAACAGCCGTATCCTGGTTGATCTGAGAAGTGTATTCATTGAAGACGGTAGCAAGCAGATCGAAGCGCGTATCGGTGCGGAAGGTCGTATCGGCGATCATCTCGCCCTGCGAGCGGGGGCGATTCCCAATACACGAGAGGGAGATCACGTTGTAACCTGGGGAATCGGCCTCGTTGATCTTCACCGTTTTGGAGAACAGATCGGCCTGTACGAAGCGCCGGGGTTCCTGCTGAACTATGCCCTGGTCTACCGTTTCGGGGACAGCGGACGGGACAGGGCACATTTCTTCACCATGTCATGGGAGTTGGGCAATTGAAGCTGCGATTCTTACGATACAATTCTTTGTGCCGGATTTCTGCGCTGCTGATGATTGCAGCGACATGGGTGCATGCAGCGAAAGCTGATACGACGGAGTCCGTTCGCTCCGGCGAAAGGGTACCGGCGCACGAAACCGTGCAATCTCAATCTGCAATCCACGTCTCCGATGAGGACGGGGCGCCGATTTCGATGCGGAACTGGTTGGATAGCGGGAAGGCGGCGGGACCTTTTCCAGCGATTCAGAGTGCAAATCCGGGAGCGGACTCAGTCGTCTCGATGCCGTCGTTAGCGGTTTCCCGGCTCATGGAACAGAAGAACGAGGCGAGCGAGCCGCAGGAAAAAGCGGTTGAGAAGGATCAACAAAAACGCTCATATTGGAAGATTGCAGCGCCGCTGATTCTGGTCGCGGCGTTCGGTGGTTTTTCATACATGCTATTCTCTTTGAGGTACGCGACATGAACCGGCTCGTCCTGCCGTTGCTGTCGGCATTGTTAATTGCAGTTCTGATGTTTCTTGCAGGCTGTGCGGGGAAAACGTCCTGGCAGGACTTGACCGCGGAAGAGGCGTGGGCAAAGATCGTTCGCCTGCATGACAAGGGGCGGTACCTGGATGCAGTGGATCGACTCGAGATCTTTGTCATTAACCATGCCGGTGCATCGATGATGGATTCCGCGCACTATCTGTTGGCTGACAGCCATTTTGAGATGAAGGAATACATCATTGCGGCCAGCGAATATGAGAAACTGGTGAGCCAGTATCCACAAAGCCCCCTCGCGGAAGAGGGGTATTACATGATTGGTGAATGCTATTTTGAAATGAGCCCGAAAGCGTCACTCGATCAAACCTATACCGCACAGGCTCTCGAAGCCTTCCAGGTGTTCATTGAAGAGTATCCCGATTCGAAGCTGGTCGAGGTTGCGGTCGAAAAGCAGAAACAGTGCCGGCTCAAGCTTGCCAAAAAGGAATATGAAAGCGGACGACTGTATCAGAAAATGGGGGAATACTCAGCGTCTCGAATCTATTACGACAGCGTGATCGAGAATTTTCGTGACACACCGTTTTATCCGAAATCAGTCTATTACAAGGCTGTCTCATTCATGCAGACGGACGACTATGCCGACGCCCTGGAGCAGTTCACCCTCTTTTTGGAGCGTTTCCCGGAACACGATCTTGCCGATGCCGTACTGGACAGGGTGAACAACGCCCGAGCGAAGGTGTTGAAGCAGGAAAGCGAAGCGTCGGAGCCTGAGACTGAAGGTGAATTGTCCAACGTATCCGAAGAATAAGCACGGGGGCTGATACATGCAGGCAGCCCGTGTCGGTCTGTTCGGCGGCAGTTTTGACCCGCCGACGATTGCTCATTCCTTTGCCGCGAGATGGGCGTTAGAAAAACTCGAGCTGGACCAGGTGTGGTGGATCCCAGCCCGATTGAATCCGTTGAAACAGGATCGCAGAGTTTCACCAGTCGAACGACGTCTCGAGCTGGTGGAATCTATCGTCGCCCGTGACGAGACCTTCCGTGTCGAGACCTGTGAACTGGAACGTGACGGGCTTTCGTACACTGTCGATACGCTCACCTACCTTCAAAGTCGGCATCCCGATATCCACTTCATTCTGCTGCTGGGATCGGACACGGTGCAGGAATTTCACCGCTGGCACCGCATTGACGAAATCTTCTCGCTGGTTGACGTTGTGGTCTTGAAGCGTGCCGGTTATGAACCGGGAATCGATGAGTCCGATTGGCGGGACAGGATTCGTTTGCTCGAGTTTCCCTGCATGGATATATCGTCGACGATGGTTCGTGAACGTTGTGCTGCCGGCCGGCCGGTGCATGACCTCGTGCCCGGCGACGTGAATCGGCTGATTCAACGCCATGGACTCTATCGCTAACCCGGATATTCCACGAGTTCAAACTGAGTCAGAAGTGAGGCGCGAAGAATGAAGCTGTATGCCATACCGCGAATCCTTCGCAACAAAGCAGATGACGCAGTTGGGACCGCCCGAAGGGGGAATGAATAGATGAGTTTGCCTTGAAAACATTCTGTGCCGAAGCAAAACCATATAGCGCGACACTATCTTTTTGTTAATAT
>WJJA01000346.1 GCA_014729955.1 bacterium | reverse complement strand
GCCAATCTCATCTATTCATTCCCCCTTCGGGCGGTCCCAACTGCGTCATCTGCTTTGTTGCGAAGGATTCGCGGTATTGCCATACAGCTTCATCCTTCGCGCCTCACATCTGACACAGTTTGAACTCGTGAAATATGCGGGATAGCACCCTCGTGAAATCCGGCATTGAATCGAAAGATGTTATGTTCTACAATCCCATCAGATTGCATCCAGATCGCACCAGGATCACCTTCACATGTGTTGTCGTCAAAATAATTTTCACTGACAATGAAAGGTGTTTGCAGCTAAGCGACCCGGCGAACCTCTTAAGACAACAATAGGTTTAACCAATGACACCAAGGCAACCAATCGGAACCAGATCCTGAAATGTCTAATATACAAAACAATCGTGACACTCAATTTCAAATGGGTTCGATGATTTCGAGATTCGCCTTGGCTGCTACCCTCAGCGTCTCCGTGAGGTCTGGGGCATGGACGCGGATCTCTTTGCTCTACCCCCCTCCAACCCCCTCCGGAGCCGCGCCGGAAGTCCTGCTGTACCCTGCATCCACTCTTTTGTTCGTGCGTACACTGTGTATATTGCAGCAAGTGAACGGTTACGCATCCCCCGTACCGATTCATGGGAGGAAGGAGACGATCCATGCACGGGATTCGTACGATTCTGCCGGCAACGTTGCTATTGATTCTCGCTGTTGCGCTTACCGCCTCCGCGAAAAAACCGCTGGAGGGGACATGGAGCAGCGAAACCGAAGGCACCCTCGAACTGCGCGCGGACGACCGGTTCGTGTGGGGCGAGCAATCCGGGAAGTGGTTCCTCGACGGCACCACGCTGTTTCTGCACAGCCCCGGCAGCCTGATCGGGTATCGTTTCCGTGTCGAGGACGACAAGCTGACCCTGAGCGGGGGCCCGTTGCACAGCGGACAGGTTACCTTTGACTATACCTCTCCGGGATCGCCGGTCGCGCCGAATGTGCCGAGCGAGGAAAAGGAAGAGGAACCGGTCTTCATTCCTGTCGACCCGAGCATGCGTGACGCGAGCATGGCGGACACACTGCTGCCGCTGCAGGAGCGTGCACGCAAACGGTTGTCGGTAGAACCGTTGCATGGTCTCTGGATCGCGCTGAATCAGAACGGGTTCCGTGATACCCTGCGTATCAGCGCGACCGGACGTTATTATGTCAGCGGCGACGGTGCCGGCAGGCAGAGAATTGTCGGCGACCGGATGTATGTGCAAATCGATGACGACGTGCAGGAGTACTTTTTCCTGATCGACAGGCCGCTGCTCGCGATCGGACGTGACATCGGTCTGCCGCCGCGGGTGTATCGTGCCGCAGAAAACACCGGCCGTATCGAACGACGCTTGACGATGGACAAGCTTGAGGGGCGCTGGCGCAGCCTGGCACGTGTCCCGGTACGCAATGCGGTCGGCGACAACCCGGCGACCGGGGTTGCGACGATGTACATCGACAACATCGGACGTGTTTCAGGCAAGATTTTCATTCCGGACGGCGACATGCTGGAGGAGTGGGGCGCCTTCGGGACCATCATCGGTGATGAGGTCGAGCTGCGATACGATGACGGCGATTTGCGCAGTGTGTCGATTGAATATCTCAACGATGCCGAACTGGGCCGTCTGCTGGAATGGGACAACTATTTGTACAAGGAGGAAATGCGCGGCCTGCGCGAGATTCCCGACGAGCAGCAGCTGGGACCGTACGACGCTTCCGCAATGAGGCGACGTCTGCAGGAAGCCCTCAACAGCAGCCGGCAGCAGTACCTGCCGAACCAGTAGGTGTTCGCCGGCGTCGATGCATTGCCGTTTCGCATGATACAGCAGAACCATCAAACCATCCATACACACAGGGAGGACGAATCGTGGAGTTCGAAAAGCTGTTGTACGACGTGCAGGACGGCATCTGCACGATCACGATCAACAATGAAAAAGCGCTGAACGCTCTTTCCACAAAGGTGTTAAAGGAGCTGGACCAGGCGATCACCGCCGCGAAAAATGACGGCGACGTCAAGGCAGTGATCCTCACCGGCGCGGGCAAAGCGTTTGTCGCCGGCGCGGACATCCGCGAGTTGAACAATCTCGGTCCGCTGGAGGCGGTGGAATACGCACGCACCGGGCAGCACCTTACGATCCGTATCGAATCGATGCCGAAGCCGGTGATCGCAGCGGTGAACGGTTTCGCGCTCGGAGGCGGATGCGAACTGGCGATGGCCTGTACCCTGCGTGTCGCCTCCACCAAGGCGGTGTTCGGCCAGCCGGAGGTCAAACTCGGCCTGATTCCCGGTTTCGGCGGCACCCAGCGTCTGCCACGCCTGGTCGGTCCCGGTGTTGCACTCGAACTGCTGCTGACCGGTGACAATATCAATGCGGATGAAGCGTATCGTATCGGCCTGGCGAACAAGGTGGTCGAACCGGAAGAACTGCTGGACAAGGCACGGGAACTGGCGGACAAGATGATGCAGGTCGGGCCGGTTGCCCTCCGCTTTACCAAGGATGCCTGCTATCGCGGTCTGTCCACGACCCTGACCGACGGCCTCCGCATTGAAGCGGACCTCTTCGGCGCTTCTCTTGCCACGGATGACGCCAAAGAAGGCACGGCGGCATTCCTGGAAAAACGGGGCGCCAACTTCAAGGGACAATAGGTCGGGTTTCAGCCGGATTTGCAAGACATGACCATGCGTACCTCGCAGGCCGTGCCTGCAAGGACGCTTCATTCCGGGTATTCCGTGGTGGACCGTGAAAGATCCATTCTATGTGTCGGGTCCCGGCCCGCGCCGGCGGGAAACGGTCCACGAGTTCCATTTTCGCTTTTTTCTGCCTCCACGCTCTGCCTGCTCTAGGTCCGGGGCGTGGGGGTTAGTATTTTGTGAGAAGCCGTATGCACCTTCACATAGACATCAGGGAGAGCTCGCCATGGCCGAAGACCAAGTGTCCCACATTCGTATCGAGCGCACCGACCACCGTCTCGAAATCTACCTTGGACATGAGCCGGAAAACCGTCTGATCCCTGATATGATGAACCACATGGCGGATGAGCTGGAAGCAGTGAAGGGGGACGACAACCTGAAACTGATCGTGTTTCGTTCCAGCCTGGACCGCATTTTCAGCCTGGGCATGGACCTGGAACAGCTTACATCTGAGCATGTGGGCGGATTCATGGCGTCGTTCGGTCATTTGTTGTATACTCTGAACGAGCAGTCCGCGATTACGGTCGCCTGCGTCGACGGCGCCTGCATGGGCAGCGCCCTGGAGCTTGCGGTCTACTGCGATATGGCGATCGCGTCCAGTCGCTCCAACCTCGGGCACCCGGGGATCAAAGCCGGTATCTTTCCACCGGTCGCCGCTGCAGTCTATCCGCACCTGGTCGGTCGCAACCGCGCGATTGAAATTCTTGTCACCGGGCGTGAACTGAGCGCGGAAGAAGCCCGGGAGATGGGACTGCTGAACCGTGTCTGGCCCGCGGGCGAGTTTTACGATCACAGCGAAGCGTTTTTCCGTTCCATCGAACGTTACAGCGCCGTCGCCCTGCGTCTGACCAAAAAAGCGATCGAACAGGCGATTTACAAACGTGTGCCGGTTGCTTTGCGGGCTGCGGAAGATATATATCTGAATGAACTGATGAAAACGCACGATGCCAATGAGGGGGTACGAGCCATGCTGGAAGGTCGTGACCCGGAATGGCGTAACGACTGAGACAACGGTTACGGACGGACCGGCGAACGCTACGGGGAGCTGTGAACGATGACACTGGATCACGGGAAACGTTCCGTTCAAGTCCTGTTGACGGCTGCGGCAGCGATCAGCCTGCTCGTCGGGGGTGCCGCACCCCTGCACGCTTTTCCTCTGCAGTGGATGCTGACCAATATGCGGCCGGACGGGGACCAGACCCTGCTCCTCGGCAGCCAGGGCAGTCCGATCGACTTCTCCTGCCGGTACCACCTGGTCTGGGACCAGGACGAGGACGGCATCGACCCGCCCTCCACGGACCCGAACAGCTATGGCGAGCCCGGCGGGGATGATGTTCTGCTCTCCTCATGGACCTATTCTCCCCTCTCAGAAGGTCTCCCGCCGGGCCATTTCGGCATATCGTTCAACCTGGAGCACGACGACCTCAGCGAGGGTCTGCTGTACCTGCGCATTTTTGATGCCGAAGATATCACCGCGGACACCTACTACTGTGAGTCCAACCTGTTTGAAGGACCGTCCCCGCAACGTGTGCACACGGTTGTCCAGCTACCCCCGCGCATGACGGCATTCATGAGCAACGAACCGCCCGAGCTGAACCTTTCCCCGACAACGGTACAGGTGGAAGAGGGGGGTGAAGCGGTCACAGTCCTCACCGTGGAGGACGATCAGCCGGTGGAGGTCAACGCGGAAGTCCCCGGTTTTGCCGGTGAGATCTCGATTGAGCGCATCGGCAGCGAACTGCCGGCGGAGTACCGTATCGCCTGGGTCGCGCCTTTCGGTCGTGCCGGCGAAACCGCGGTCATGACCATCGTGGTGCAGCAGGGGCAGTTCACGGAAACGATAGACTTCGACATCGACATTCTCGCCGGCGGGGGCAACCTGGCGGCGTTTCACATGCTCACCCCTCAACCGGGCCGGTATGTGTTCTACGAACACGCAGCAACCGATACCGGCGGTTACCTGTTTGCCTGGCAGCGCTCGCTGCATCGCAGCGGCGGTGCGGTGGAATACGACATCGTCACATCGACGGCGGAGGATCTCTCCGACCCGGTGATCTTCGAGGCGGTCGCGGATACGGTGCTGTGGTTGCGTGAAGAGGACGGCGGTACCATTCAAGGCATCGAGGGGCCGTCCGAACGCCGCAGGCATCGACCCGATCTGTACAACGATCGAACGGATCGAAAGCGGGCGGGAGCGGCACAAACCGGCCGAACCATGGACCAATCCCCGGCGGCAACCTCCCGTACCGCTTCACATCGATCCGTCCCGGAACGTCACGCACCTGCCAACCGCCGGCATGCGCTTGACCCATTTTCACACGGCGGCGATGTATCCCTTGACGAAGTGCGCACCACGAGCTACGAACCCGGCGATACGCTCTACTGGAACGTCGTGGCGCAGGAGGTGGACGGCAGCGGTTCGCGTGCGGCTTCAGACACCTTCATGACGGTGCTGAGCCTGGGCGAAGCGCCGGACGCGTTCGACCTGCATACCCCGCCGGACGGGTCTGTTGTAGAGACGCTTACCCCCCTTTTCAGGTGGCACCCGGCCGACGTTGACGTGCCTGAGGATACGGTACGTTATCACCTCGCCTGGTCCCATGACGACTGGACGTCGGCCGACACGCTTTACAATCTGCCGGACACGACGTGCGACATGGGCGACCCGGAGATATTGAACGGGGGCGGGTTGCCGCTGCTGCGTGCGCTCGCGGCGCCGACGGCGTCCAATGCCCTGGACAACCTTCCCGACGACAGCGAGATCAGCTGGAAGGTGATCGCAGAGGAACGCTCGAACCTGACCACGGTGTCGAACCAGACCTGGAGCTTTGAGGTGGACGTGCCCGATGCGCCCACCGGTTTCGGGCTGCTGTTCCCCGGCGACGGTGCGGTGTTTCACGGTGCCGTGCAGGTTCCGCTCGCCTGGACGGCCGCGCAGGATTTCGATCCGCTGGACGAGGTTGTTTACGACGTCCTTGCGACAACCGATCCGGATGCCCCCTTCCCCGATGGATTCGAGCTGATTGCCACCGACATCGGGGAGCTGCAGCATCTCTATACACCGGAAGATGAAACCGTGACACGCTGGGCGGTGCGCGCACGCTCCGGCGTGGATACCGTATGGGCCGCAGCCGGCAGCGAAGGCTGGTTTTCGTTCACTACCGCGCGGTTCGACCGTCCGGAACCGTTCGCCCTCACTTCGCCGGATGACAACACCGGTGTGCCGAACGGAACGCCGACCCTGCAATGGGAGGCGACATCCGACGGCGACACCGGCGATGCGATCACCTACAGCCTGCACTGGTCCTTGGACGAGTGGGCGACGAGCGATTCGCTGGTCGGCTTGACGGATACCACGTACACACCGGCAGAACCGTGGGCGGACTCCACCACGGTCTGGTGGAAGGTGCGAGCGGCGGACACCAATACCGAGGGACGCTGGGCTTCCCCGAACACCGGTCGCCGTTTCACCGTTGCCGTGAACGATCCACCGGCGGCGTTTTCTCTGGTCGCCCCGGACAGCGGCTGGGTGGCCGATGACACCCTGGCATTGTTCCGGTGGGAGACGGCGCAAGACCCGGAAGCGGAAGACGTCACCTACCTGCTGCACCTCGCCGACAACGACATGATGACGGATTCGCTGGTATGGACGGCCGGGGTGGAAACGTCTCACGAACTCAACCTGCACGAGATCGATCCCGGCACATGGTACTGGACCGTGCTCGCAGAGGACGAAAGCGGCGGCCGGCGTTGGGCGGACGAGGTCTGGTCCTTCGATTATACCGGCAGCTCGGTGTGGGACCGTGACGGTGCGCTGCCCGACGAGTTCGGCCTGGAGGCGGTGTACCCGAACCCGTTCAATCCAACGGCGACCGTGGTGCTGGCTCTGCCGCAAACCGCCGACATGCGGGTGCGTGTGATCAATCTTCTGGGACGACAAGTGCTTGCGTTGCCTACGACGAGCTACCCCGCCGGTTATCCGCGCCTCACCATCGACTTGCGCGGGCGACCCTCCGGGATGTACTTCCTGATTGTGGATGGTCCGAACGGATTGCGATTCCGACACAAGATGCTGCTGATGAAGTAATCCGGCGGAGGCAGTGAACCCCCGCAATCATGCGTTCAAAACACACGTGTTGCCACCCATAGTCAATGTGACAGGAGCGTATCATGCCGCCGTCCGTGCCCGCCACATCCGACCGTGTCACCATTGCCGGGGTCACCCTGCTGCCGTCGATGCTCGCCGCCGATTTTGCACGAATCGGCGAGCAGGTGCGTGCCGGCCTGACTGCCGGCGCGGGGGGTATGCATGCCGATGTCATGGACGGACGTTTCGTTCCGCCGATCACCTACGGACCCAAAGTGATTCGTACCATCACCGAAGCGACCGGCGCCTGGATCGATGCCCACCTGATGATCGTTGAACCTGAACGGCATATCGACGAACTTGCCCGTGCCGGTGTGAAAGCGGTTACCGTCCATGTCGAAGCCTGCCCCCATCTGCACCGTGTGCTCGGGATGATCCGTGACGCCGGCATGGAGGCCGGAGTGGCGCTGAACCCGGCGACACCTGTGACCGAAACCCTGCGCTATACCCTCTCCCTGCTGGACCGTGTGCTGGTGATGTCGGTCAATCCCGGCTGGGGCGGGCAGGCGTTCATCCCCGAAGCGCTGGACAAGGTGCACAAGGTCGCTCAGATCGCCCGAGCTTCGGAACGTGACATCCATATCCAGGTGGACGGCGGCGTCACCCCGGAGAACGTCGGCGCGCTGGTCGCCCACGGTGCCGACGAACTGGTTGCCGGGACGGCTGTGTTTAAAGGCGATATTGACGCCAACGTCAAAGCGTTTGCCGAAGCGATTCGAGCGGGAAAAAGCGTTTGAGGGTCGATTGAGACCTGGGG
>WJJA01000345.1 GCA_014729955.1 bacterium | reverse complement strand
GGACTCATTTATTCATTCACCCTTCGGGCGGTCCCACGCACGCCATCTGCTTTGTTCCGAAGGATTCGCGGTATTGCCATACAGCTTCATCCTTCGCGCCTCGCATCTGACGTACTTTGAACTCGTGAAATATCCGGGCTATCGCCGCAGATGCAACACTGTTGCATGTCGCGCGTCGACGCATCCGCGCTGCATTACGCGGATATCGCGCCGAGAGTGCGATTTCAATCAACACAGCGGGGCTTGGAATCCATTACGGAGACCGCTGCCTGTCTTTCCTGACACAGCTTACATTGAAAGCAGGCTGATGGTGTTTTGCCGGCACAGAACGGTCCATGTGTCGACTCCGGTAGAAGGCAAACAACGTGTTGTCATGAGTCGATACTGTTGTTGAGGCCAACAAAGGGAGGTTCCCATGAAGAAGGTCGCGATTATCGGATGCGGAAACTACATGTCGCAGTGTTTCGCCTGTCCGGGCGATTGGAAATGCCTGAAGTCCGCAACCCTGGGCGAAGGCAGGTTCGAGGAGGAGTCGCAGGTGATTGCGTTCGTGCGTTGCGAATGCCCCGGACGTACGGTTGCGCCGAACACCGGTTTCGCTTTCAAACTGGCCGAAATGAAACCGGATGTGATTCATCTGAGCAGCTGCATGGCAATCGCCAAACCCGACTGCCCATATCATTCGCCTGAAGAGTTCGCCGAGATGATCACCGCCAAAACCGGCCTGGAGGTCGTGCTCGGCACGCATGAGTATATGTAACCAGCTGTCCGTGCGACCGACGTGCAGACGTGCGAACCCGGGGTCCCACACCCCGGGATGAGGGTGGGAAGTGGACTCGTTCAGCATCCATGCAATACCCTTAACGTTTTCCGTTTCTCTTCAAGGTTTCCTGCCCTCTGCAGCTTTCATGGCGGGTTTTCGGTCGGTACCGGCGATGGACGCATGGCTTACAGTCGGCGGATTGCCACCGGGGCCGATCCGCTCGGAAACGCTCTCTCCTCAGTTGAGACTGACAAATTGACTCCGCCGGACCCGATCCCTATATTCCCCGGATTCGTGAGAACCCAGGTCCGGCAACCGGTGGGCTATCTGCAGTCTGCACCGGGGGTTTACGGACCGATACACATACCTACTAAGGGGAGTTGAACCATGGCGAAGAAAAACGTGCTGATCATGGGCGCTGCCGGTCGTGATTTCCACAACTTCAACGTGATTTTCCGGGACAACGAAGAGTACAACGTCGTCGCTTTCACCGCGACACAGATTCCCGACATCGAAGGACGTGCCTACCCGGCCGAGCTGGCGGGCAAGCTTTACCCCGACGGCATCCCGATCCTGGCGGAAGAGGATCTCGCCGAACTGATCGTCAAGCATGACGTCGACCAGGTCTACTTCTCTTACAGCGATGTGCCGCACGAGTACGTGATGCACAAGGCGTCGCTGGTCAATGCCATGGGCGCGGATTTTGTCCTTGCCTCCTCCATCGACACGATGGTCAAGTCGACCAGGCCGGTGGTGTCGATCACCGCTGTGCGTACCGGCTGCGGCAAGAGCCAGACCACGCGTGCCGTCTCCAAGGCCCTGCAGGCCGCCGGCAAGAAGGTCGTGGCGATCCGTCACCCGATGCCATACGGCGACCTCACCAAGCAGAAGGTGCAGCGTTTCGCTTCACTCGAAGATCTGAAAACTCACGAATGCACGATCGAGGAGATGGAAGAGTACGAACCGCACATCAACCTCGGAAACGTGGTGTACGCCGGTGTCGATTACGAAGCGATCCTGCGTGAAGCGGAAAAAGAAGCCGACGTGATCCTGTGGGACGGCGGCAACAACGATACGTCCTTTTACAAGCCCGACCTCAGCATCGTCGTCGTCGACCCGCACCGTCCCGGCCATGAGCTGACCTACTATCCGGGCGAAACCAACCTGTTGCTGGCCGACGTGGTCGTGATCAACAAGATGGACACCGCTGACCTGGAAGACATCGAAGAGATCCGTGAAAATATCTCCCTCGTGAACCCGAAGGCGATGGTGATCGACGGCGCCAGTCCGATTACCGTGGAAGACGCTGCCGTAATCCGCGGCAAGCGCGTGCTGGTGGTGGAAGACGGTCCGACCCTGACGCACGGTGAGATGACCTACGGCGCCGGCGTGATCGCCGCGAGCAAGTTCGGCGCGATCGAACTCGTCGACCCGCGTCCGTGGGTGACCGGCAAGATTGCCGAAACCTTCGAGAAGTATACCGAAATCGGCGAGCTTCTGCCGGCGATGGGCTACGGTGAAGAGCAGATGAAGGACCTCGAGCAGACCATCGCGGCGGTGGACTGCGACAGCGTGATCATCGGCACCCCGATCGACCTGCGCCGTGTGATCAAGATCGACAAACCGTCCGTGCGGGTCACCTACGACCTGCAGGAGATCGGCCGTCCGAACCTGAACGATGCGCTCGAGACGATCCTGAAGCAGTAACGACCGAGACTGGACGAATCTATACCGCCGGGCCTGCAAAGGTCCGGCGGTTTTTTCCCGGGCAAGGAGTGTAGAGATGAGCGAAAAAAAGCGCGTCGCGGTGATCGCCCTGGGCGGGCATGCCATCAGCCATCCCGAGATGGGCGACGACATCCACAGCCAGTTTGAGCGCACACGCATGAGCCTGCATGGCATCATCGACATGATCGAACGAGGGTACCGTGTCGCGCTTACCCACGGCAACGGCCCGCAGGTGGGCAACGCCCTGCTGCGCAACGAGCTCGCGCGCGGTCGCGCCTCGATGCTGCCGCTCGGCGTGCTGGTCGCCTCCACACAGGGCTGGATGGGCTACATGATCGAGCAGTCCCTGCTGAACCTGTTGCACGACCGCAAGATCAAGCGCGAGGTGACCACGGTGGTGTCGCAGGTGATCGTGGACCGGGACGATCCAAGCCTGCTCGATCCCTCCAAGTACATCGGCCAGAGCTATTCGAAGAACGAAGCGGAACGTCTGCAAGCCGAGTCCGGCTGGGAAATGAAATTCGACCAGGGCCGCGCCTCCTGGCGCCGTGTGGTCGGCTCGCCGATCCCGAAGAGCATCGTCAACAGCGACCCGATCCGCTACCTGCTGGACAGGGACCTGGTGGTGATCTGCGCGGGCGGCGGCGGGGTGCCGGCCTATATCGACGAGCGCGGCTGGCTCGAAGGCGTGGACTGCGTGATTGACAAGGACCGTGCCTCGGCGGTGCTGGCGAAGGACATCGACGCCACCGACCTGATCATCATCACCCAGGTGGCGCAGGTAGCGTTGAACTTCGGACGACGCGACCAGCAGGACCTTCTCTCCATGACCCTGGACGAAGCGAAGGAATACGAGGACATCGGGCACTTCGCACCGGGCAGCATGGGGCCGAAGATCGAAGCCGCGATCCAGTTCCTCGAGGCCGGCGGAGAGCGTGTCATCATCACCGATCCGGAGCACCTGGTGGAGGCCATTGACGGGAAGCACGGCACGACGATCACCCGGTAGGCAGGTAGCGGGGAAGAGTAAAGAGCAAAGTGAAAAGAGAAAAGATGCATGCAAAGGGCCGTGCCGGGAATTCTGGCGCGGTTCCGCTTTTTCAAATAGCTGGATTGAACGAGTCGGGTGGCCCGTGCTTGCCCCGAACGGGTGGCCCGGGGCTTGCCCCGGGTTTACCAGAGAGTTAACCGGACATTTCCCGTCCAGGCTGTCGCAAAACAACAAGATTTGCGATCCCACATGTATTGGAAGAATCGTAAACTACTGTTATTCTGCGACCCTTAACGTCGCTGAATACCGGCTTTCGCCGGGATGACGCATTCTGCGAGAGCCTGGAAGGCGAGAATCCAGTGGCGTTAAGTGATTGCAGAATTATTAACAGGTTACGCTTTTCTTTTCGAAGCCGGATCCGCGTAACCATGTATTTTGCGACAGCCTGTTTCGTCGGACTTGTGCACCGATTGCTGTGGCGGAATGACACCTACCGACATTTCTACTGCAAGATGATGTAAGAACCCCCTGCGCACCCCTGGGCATGTGACGCACGTAATTCCGGCTTCTTATCATCACCGACTGTCCATCCCTGCCTGCTGGTACCGTAATGCATGTTTTTTTTGGAGTTCAGGCAGAGAATTTGCAGTCCTTCCATGCCTGGAGGTGTATATTGGATACAGCCAATACTTATTCAGGGGGAACCGATGAAACACTTGATCGCGGTTTTGTTTGTCATCCTGTTCGGGATTCCATCCGTAAACGCCCAGGACAGCCTGAATGTTTCACGCACAGGCGTGAAGCTTTCGTATTGGGGCAGCGGTCCAAACCGCAACCACCAGATGGAAATCCTTGAAAACTGGATCGCCGGTGCGGGCGGGTGGAGCGGACTGACACTTCTTGACAGGTCAGACCACACCCACCGGATTGTCCATCACCTACCCGCGGAGGTGCTTGGGCTTGCCTCCCATCAGGAATACCTCTATGTCATACTGAGCGATCACACCTTACGGACATTTTCCGTCGACGGCGAAGGTACCCTGCAGGAGCACAGCGTTTACGATTGTGACGCTCGCAAACCGGTCGATCTGTTCATACACGGGGAGACGCTCGGTGTTGTGGGTGAATTTGAACCAGGCGTTCCAAATCCCCGATTCTACCGGTTTTCACTCGATGATCCATCCACACCGGCATTACAGTTCCAAACAGAACTCTTGCTACCCGCCGACCGAAAGCTGCTATGGTTCGAGTACAATGATTCCCTTTTGGCTGCGCTCGACTCACAACATGGCGTATCCTTTCATGAAATTACTGAAAATAATGAAATTGCTTTTCTGGGCAGCGTCAATCAACTAGGGTGGAGCCCTCATTCCTGCTTGTTGGTGGGGAATATGATGGTTTACGGCCCACTATCGAAGGCATATGTGTGGGATGCTGACACGGAAGAAATCACCGCGCATCGCATCGATTTTCCACTCGGCTACCAATGCTATGGGATCATCCGATGCATGGATGCCAAAGATGATACGTTGATCGCAAGCATGGAATCGCGCTGGACGGATGACGAGTTCGAATACATCGAAGGTCACGAGGCCTATCTGACCTACATCTTCACGTTATCCGATGAATATGAAGTGGAACTTATCGAAGGGTACACCCATACCCAGGATATCGTGTTAAACAGGTTGCATGAGGACACTCTCTACTATCGCTTCGAAAACAGCTTCAACGCCGGCCATTGGCTGACAGACCCGGGCATCACCCCCTTGAGCTACCATCCCATGCAGATCCAGGATATTACCTCCTGGCCGGACAGCATTGCGATTGCCACAAACACCAGCCTGGATGTCTTCAGCCATTGGTACGATGGACCTCAGCTTGATTCCCGGTACGATTTCACTTACCCGAACAGGTATCGCGTCGTGTCAGTGGAGCGCGCGTGGCACAACCTTCAGATTGTGCTTCGCTTTTACAGTGATTGGGCGGAGCGGGCATACTTTTACCTGCAGAACTATCATCTTGGGCCAATGGGATCTTATGTATTCACCGACCAGGTGAACTTTGATACATACTACTTCCACTGGTTACGATCAAAAGGACCTGACGTGGTGTATGGGGGCGACACGGAATTGCATTGGTTTACGGTTCAGCAGAACGGATCACTCTCGCTGGATCGACAGGTCACAATGAGCATCAAGTCTTTCGACTTCAACGACCGTCATTTTGTTCGCTCCCAGTGGTGGAACAATCTTGCCCTGCATCGAACGGAATCTCTTGATGAATTGGATGCGGTCTCTCCAAGTGAACGCATGCACAGGATTGGACTTCGAGACACTTCAATGGTCTTGACCGCCGGACCTACCTGGGAAGGCAACCAGGCCGCTTATTTTTGTTTGTATCAAATCACTCCCGATGAAGAGCTGGACTTTGTGTGGAGCCGCACATTGACAGGTCATGCGAATGGAAACTTCGTTCATCTCTGGAATGGTTTTGCGATCAGCACAACAGGGCCGGACAGCACGGGACGAATAGAGATATTTGATCTGACTGACCCGGAAGACCCCACCCTTGCAGGTTGGTACGATGCACCCTATCCCATCATGGTGATGGGTTACAAAGAAGGCGAGTTGCTGGTTCGTGAAGCGGGCAATGTGCTGGCGACCTATGACTACACAGCCGCCCTTGGGGTGCCCGGAGGAAGGCAGTGCGTCTCTTTGCCAACCTCCGCAAGCATAACCTCCATCTACCCCAATCCCTTCAATGAGACCGTTCGCATCTCGTACTCCCTGCCGAGCCCGGGTGATATGCGGCTTGCGGTGTACGACCTGCTGGGGCGTGAGGTGGCGCTGATCCGTGACGGGCTTGCACCAGCCGGACGGATGGAGGTTCACTGGAAGGCGGAGGGACTCTCCTCAGGAACCTATTTCCTGCAACTGCAGCGGGGTGGTGAAGCCGCCGAAGTAAGAAGAGTTACTCTTGCGAAGTAATCACCGGGGAGAACCGATGAAACAGCTGAACTGCAGGATACTCGCAACCGTGTTGTTCCTCCTTCTCGCCCATGGCGCCCTCGCACAGGATTCCAGCGGCGTCAGTTTCACCGCGAAGATCGGTGCAGACCTGAGATTCCTGCACGCACACATGTACAATGGTGATCTGATTGGGAAAGGGATACCGGGCGACAACAACAGGCTCTTTCTCTTTCGTTACGAGCTCCAGGGCGACAGCGCACTCCGACGAACAGCACATATTGAGTTTGAGTACAACATTAAATGCTGGGTTGTGCGAGACGATCGCATTTACGGCTACCTGAACCAGGACGGCATGATGCGCGTGTATGAGGAGGATCCAAGCGGTCGCTATCAGTGCATTCAAGAGCTAACAGAGAATCATCAGATAAAAAAACTGTCGCTAGATGGAAATTACTTGTACGGCCTGGTTGTCGACGATGAAACCCAAGGCCCTTACGCGATCCGGGTTTGGGCAATCGATGAAACCGGCCGTCTCACGCAAGCCGGGTACCATCCCCTGGAATTCCGTCCCACGGACATGGTTGCGGGTGGGGGAGGACTGTTTATTGGTAAGCACCCAAGGTGGATTCAGATCTACAGCCTTGCCGACCCGGCGAACCCGGAATGGGTATCTTCATGGGATCCGGACCACTGGGCGTTCAGGTTTCAATGGTTTGACTACCATGAGGACGTGCTGCGATTCGGGAATGATCCCGGCTCCACACCGCGGATGTATTACCTCGATGTAAGCGATCTTGCGTCCCCCACGCTTTTAACGGACTATCCTCTGGATATCGGAGAAGAAGGCCGGGTCCATTTTCTACAGAACTTTGCTGTCATTGTTGACGAGGGAGTCCCTTCCGAGCTTTGGGATATCTCATCTCCCGCCGAACCGGAATCGCTGTATGCCTTTGAGGGTATACATGTTCAATCAGCCTCCCTGGCATCTGAACACCTCCTGATTAACGACACATCCGGATCCCTGCACCTGTTCCTGCTTCCCGACGGGGAAGCTCCCTCAGCTCTTTTTTCGGAAGAGTTCTTACCACCCCCTGTGGATATGGCGCTTCATGACAGCCTGCTGGTAATTGTAGATCCATCCGCCTTTCACGTGTACGATCTGTCAAATCCATACCACCCTGTTCTCACCGCACGAGTGGACAGTCTGCGCGCAGGTTCCGGCTCCCTGATGCTTCGAGACCACGTGGCCTACCTGTTACGGAATCAAAGACTGTGCGTGGCGGACTTGAGTGATCCTTCCGAACCCGTTCTGACCATGAATGTCGATCCGCCGGGTGGGTCCAATACCATTTTTCCTATGCCCGGGGGCTTCGCACTTCTCGATCCAGATGTACGAGTCTATACGACCGAAGATCCCCTTTATCCGCAGCGTGTCCCGGCAGAAGCATTTATGGATGCTTCAAGTTTCAACAGCGTGGAAGGTGCTTTTATCCCCGTCCAACATCCCGGCGAATCCGGCGGTTTCATTTTGCACTTCTCGCGAATGGCCCAGCCCGACACCTTACCCGGTTCCATCCGGGAACGTGAGGTCAGTTGCCTCTGGCACCATAGATTCCTGGAACCCGACATCGGGGTTGGTTTTGTTAACCGGCACGGATACATGGATCGCCGTGTTGACCGCCGCTTTCACCAACTCAGAGGCGATATCGGCGTCTCGGTTGTCCAAGGTCCCGGATTCTATGCACCGGACGGTACAGGAGGAATGCAACAGGGCGGCTATTATCGTCATACCTTCGACGATCTCATCGACGAGACCTTTTGCATGGATGGCGGTCTGTCGGCGGCATACGGCCCCAACTATAAGATTTATGATGCAACTGCCATCCTGCCGCCCCAAGCCGGGTATGAGTATCACAGCATCGAAGTTGAAGTACATCCCAGCGGCACCACAGAACACCCCGAGCTGGTGTGGAATAATGGTGCCCTCCCGCTCTCGCTTGACATGCTGGACATTACCTGGCTGGGAGACGAACCTGCAAACGGGATGTGGAACCCCGAGGTACCCGAAACCCTGCAACCGTTCGAAATGGATTCTGTGACATTGAATCTGGCTCCGAACGCCTTCCTCCCGGGCGACAGCATCAACGGATACATCCGCATCCAGGCTGCAGAACACATTGACACCATCTGGATCAAATCTTTCGAGGATGCTGTACAGTATGAAATGGGTGACATATATATAGAATCCGATGGCGAAACCTACCATCTCGTTGAACCCGCGCCGGTGGTCTGTACCGGGGGTCGTCCTGTAGAGCTTGAGCTCATGCAGATTCACTGGTCAACAGGAGGTATCAGAGCGAACGACTTCACGATCACATGGCCTGAGGAAGGCGTGGGACCGGTGGAGGAGGGCGAGATCAACATACGAGTAAATCGTCGTGAAGTGTTCAGCGATGTCGGCCGTTCCTTCTTTGGCACCATCCTGTTCGCGACCAATTCAGAGACTCAGCCGGTGGATACAGTCGTTGTCCACGCTGAGTACATCGATCCTATTGAACATGAAGTCGGCGAAGTGGACAATACGACAATCCCGGATCGATTTGTTGTCAGCACCGCACGTCCCAACCCATTCAACGCGACTACAATCCTGCATGTCGGCCTCCCGTTTGCCGGTACCTTGACCGTCAAGGTTTACGATGTACTGGGGCGTCACGTCCGCACGCTGAGCAAGGGTCACCGAAACCCCGGTCGCTATCTGATCCCCTGGGACGGCACCTCCTCGTCGGGGACCACAGCAGCAGCCGGGGTGTATTTCGTTCGTGTCGACTTCGCAGGCGAACTGTATGTGCAGTCGGTGCACCTGATCAGGTGAGAACCTGGATGTTAAGGGCACAGGTTCGTTGCAGGCATGCGATTCTGCAAGGACGGCCGGCGGTCGCTTGTCCACGGTCAAACCGACCGTTTTCTGTTTCTGCGCCCCTGATCTTCCACCATCCTCGTCCGGGTGCTACATTGCCGTGTACTCGGTCTCAAACGCCATCCCCGGGGAGGAAGGATCATGCAACGCCGCCGTCTGGGCATGTTCATCGCCCTGTTGACCGTTTTCGCTGTCATCATCATCACCTCGATCACACGTCTCGACCGCACGAACACCGGCGGTATGGACCCTGAAGCGCGTGACAGCAACCAGGCCGCGAAGCTGGAGTTGCTGCAGCAGTATCTCACCGGTCGCTTCAGCAGCGAGGAGCAGGCCGCTGAAATGCCGGAGGATTACCATAACATCAGCCTGGTGATGGTACCGGTGTGGGAGCAACGCGAGGACGGTCCCTGGCTCTATGTCGAACAGTCGATTGCCGAACGTGCCGACGTGCCCTATCGACAGAGGCTGTACCGCCTGCGGATCGGAAAAACGGGCGATCTCATCTCCGAGGTCTATACCCTCCCCGGCGACCCGTTAGACTATGCCGGCGCCCACAAGAACCCTGAACTGCTTGCCGGCCTGACTCCGGACTCGCTTTCGTTTCGAGACGGTTGCGCGGTTTACCTGCAGTGGAACGAGGACGGCAGTTTTTCCGGCGGCACACGAGGGGAGGGTTGCGAAAGCCGCTTGCCCGGTGCGACCTACGCAACCAGCGAAGTCGTCATCACCGATTCGTCCTTCACTTCATGGGACCGCGGGTTCAACGATGAGGGAGAACAGGTCTGGGGTGCCGAAAAAGGCGGGTATGTGTTCAAGAAGGTGCGGACGGAACCGCCGGAGGCGGAAGCGCAGCAGTAGTCGCATAGGAGAAGGTGACCGCCGAGATTGACGTCTACCGCCTGGTCCTGTGAACGGTTTCCGTGTGCATGCAATCCGTCGAGAGTAGCCCGATCTCCGAATGGTTCTGCATCACACACGCCCGGCGTCACCGTTCGTACGATGGAATGGGGAGGGATGTAACCGGATCCGGTCGGGTGAACTCGACGGATCCAGTGTTTACATTCCTTCGGGCGGAGTGTGGTGTAACCGTCGCCTCGCAGCGTCCATTTTCCCACAGTCTGACAACGAACGGGAGGAAGACGAATGC
>WJJA01000344.1 GCA_014729955.1 bacterium | reverse complement strand
CAGCGTGACCCTGAGACGCTTTCCGAATCGATCCTTGTAGTAGTACACGGACCCTCTCTACATCATGGACATGTTCGGTTCATGAAATCCGGTTGTGTACGTTCCCCGCCGATCTCCCAGCAAGGGAACCGGTACAATTCACCTTCCACTTCTTCGGACTTCAGATGGACCCACGCATGCATCCCATACAAACTGCATACGCACCTGAGCAAACCCGATTGGCGGATCATGAGGATACAACCGACAAAGTTTACTCTCATCTCCTGTGAAACTGCAAGATCAATTCAAAGAAAAGTTTTTCAAGCCGTTAAACGTCTTTTTCGCCCTTTTTTCGAACTTCACCGACCATCATCTTCTTGTTGAACGAGTGACATCCGCGCACATCGCATACCGGGATTAATCCCCCATAGTCCGAAAAACCAAAAAATTACGGAACATCTCGCGATGTTCCGTAACCGTTTTTCGCCATTCAACAAGAAGTGAAGCAGAACTATCAGTTTTTTATCCCTTTACGGAGCCAACCGCGAGTCAGGATCAGGCCAACCGGGGTGATGCACGCGATAAAGGCGTAAAACAGCCACATCGTTTCGCTGTTCAATTGATCCTGCGGCACGCCTTTCGGGATGAAAATTTCGATCATCGTGCCGGAGTACAGGCCGGTCGTTGCCTTGGCAAAGAACCAGGGTATGCCGGCGAGCCCCATGTAGGCTCCGACACGCCCCGCCGGCGCCATATGCGCGACATATTCGAGGAAACGGCTCGACCAGAGCGCCTCGCCGAAACTGAAGACCACAACGTAAAAGATCAGCGTGTAGAAGTTTGGACCGGGTACGAGAATAAAGGTGGTCAGCGCGGAGACGGTTGTGCCGATGATCATCATCTTCAGCACGGATACCTTGCGTGTCAGGGCGGCGAACAGCGGTACGAACACAATGATGATGAACGGGTTCGCCGCCTGGAACCACTCATAGCGTGCGAACACCGCTTCCGGGAAGCAGCGTTCGATGTACTGCGGCAGGGTGAGCCACTGATGCGCGAAGAGGGTGCGGACCGGGAGCAGGATAAAGATGAAGAAGAGGAAACGGGCATCCAGGAAGGGAAGCGTGCGCACCTTTTCCCAGAAGGTCTTCGTGGCGCCCGGTTCGGTCGGTTTCTTCTTTTCCACATGCACCACGCGGTCTCGATTCTCCACCTTCTTCGTGAACCCGAAGAAGTTGATCAGCAGCGCGACGCCGGTGACCCCGATAAAGGTCCAGTAAACGCCTTCAATGCCGGAGACTTCACGGATGAACGGGCTCGAGAATTCGCCGATCAGAATGCCCAGGTTCATGATGCTGTAGAGCACACTGTAGCCGATGGTGTGTGTGCGCGGATCGGTGAATTCTTTCACCCCGGCGTACAGGGCAGGTTGGATGATCCCCTCCGCCAGCGCCATTACAATGATCGAGGTCCACAGCATCGTGGCGATGCCGTCCGTGAGACTCGCAGTCTCGACGAACATGATACGCCCCACCAGCAGCATTCCGAGGCTGATGGTGAACGCATGGCGCACCCCGACACGATCCGACACAAACCCGCCGATCAGCATCGTCAAGGTCACCAGGCCGGTGAACATCGAGACCGCCAGGCCGGCGGTGGACTCGCTGAAGCCGACATTGTTGGTGATGAACAGCGTCATCAGGGTGAGGACGCCGAAGTAGGCGACACCGTCGGCGACGTTGACGATGTTCACCATCCAGAAGGATTGCGTGGACCTGAGCAGGATTTTGAAAGTCTGCGGAAGCGTGAGGGTGTCTTCGTCCACGTCCGCAGGGATGGTCGGCGGCGTGGCGGCCTCTTCCGCGGCCTTGTCGGCGTGGGTCTCCTCTTCCGGAGGAAGATACGGTTGCTTCTCCTCGTCGGGAGTGCGGTGTTCGTCATCGGGCATGGTGTTCATCCCTGTATCGTCGGTTGCGTTTTCTTGCCATGGGTTGTGTAGCGGCAGATCTCGCTGCCGGCTGTCAGGTCACACCCGCTGCGCGGCCAAGACCTGACAGAACCATTGCCCGCTGCGCGGGCAAGATCTGACAGAACGGTTGCGCGGGCAGAGACGGTGGGGGTTTTGCAGCCTACAGCCCCTCCAGCGCCGAGCCTCCCACGAACTCACGCAGGATGCTGTTCGACGGAAGATAGGGCAGGAATTCCGTGTCCGGTACCGCTTCGACCCCATCGAGCATACGCAGCAGCCGTTCTGTCTCGGGTTGCAGGTCTGGTTTATGCACCTGCCGCAAGGGCTTTTCCAACCGGCCTTTGAGGATATTCAACTCGTACGGTTGCGCGGTGTTGAACATCGCATCCGCCTCTTCCTGGTGAGGGAAAATGTAGAGCTGCTCTCCGCGGCGCACGTCCGGCCAGCGACGCAAGGTATCCTCCACCGGATAGCCTCGTGTCTCACGGTCCCGCTCCATCCGTCTCAGCAGACGCAGATCGGTCGTGGAGACACGATTGCGTGTATCGAAATTCAGGTGCGTCAACGCTGATATGTAGACCTTGAACACCGTCGCCGCGGTCATGTAGCGTGTCAGACCGGGGTTAAGACTGTGAATGCCTTCCAGGATCAGCAGCCCTTCTCGTCCCAGTCGAATGGTTTCCCCTGCATTCCGTTCGTGGGTGACAAAATCCAGTTTCGGAAGCTGCACCTCTTCGCCCGCTGCCAATCGCAGCAGTGTCTCCTGCAGGTAGGGAATGTCCAGAGCTTCAAGCCGTTCGTAATCCGGCTCACCGTTGCCGTTCAACGGGATTTCTTCGCGCGGCTTGTAAAAGTCATCCAGGCTGACCGCATAGGGCGAAAGGCCGAGCAGGCGCAGTTCGATCTGCAACCGTTTGCCGGCGGAGGTTTTGCCCGCGGAAGAAGGGCCGCCGATGAGGACGATCTTAAGACGGGGTTGCATGGCGGCGATACGGTCCGCGATGTGCGCGATCTGACGATTGTGCTTCGCTTCCTCCTGGAGAATCATCGGCCCGAGGTCGCCGTTTCGGATGATACGATTGACCTGCTGAACGTATTCGAAACGATGCGCGGTAGCGTGCAAGGTGGCGGTAAACATGGTACGAAACAGGGTGGGGCGTTCACGGTAGGGCATCACCTCCTGACCGCCGGGCCGCGGCAGACGAAGCAGGATGCCGGTCGGATAGAGCTGCAGATCCCACGCCCCGACTTCATTAACGGACTCGCACAAGGGACCGTCCATCGGCATAATCCGGTCTGCGACACGATAAAGCAGGGGCGGAACACTCGCACAGTCCTCGTACCAGGCACGGCCCGCTTCGTCTTCCTGGCGACGCAGTTCGGTCTTTACCTCGTCCAGGGGCAACTCAACCCGCTCCGGGATGCCTTCTCGTCGAAGGATCAGCTGCATCGTGCTTTTCAATGCTTCCAGATCGACCGGCAGCAGACGCATCTGGTCCGGCCGGCGTACATACCAGGCATTGCCGACCGCATATTCCAGCTTCAGCCGGACCGGCCCGTACCGACGGCGCAGGGTTTCTTCCAGCAGCAGCACCAGTGTGCGAACAATGCGCCGTCTCTTCTCCTGTATGTCGTGTTGGAACCACTCGCTCAGCATGAATCTCCGTCTCCGAACCAGAATACCGGGAGCAGCATTTCATTCATGTCAAACAGACGTCAGACAGACGCACCTCCCGGGGGAATGACGAATATACGATGCATACAGGCAGGAGGACAGCCGTGCTTTGTGGATCGAGATGACCGGGGCTGAAAGGGGGTGGGTTCAGGCAGGCATCCGCAGGGTTCCGTTCCGGTTCGATCGCGGGGTTCAGACCGAAGCGACGAAGATGCTGTGGCCGGTGAAGTCGTATCTTGAGTGTCGGGTCCCACCCCGCTGATGCGGGCCGGGACCCGATACGACGTTCCTACAACTCTCCGATAGCGTTCCGTCAGGTCTTTCGCACGATGGTATCGTGCGTGTGACCTGGCGGCTCAACGATTCTACCGGGTTCACTTCCGCACTTTCCTCTCGCTCAGGCTTCTTTTGCCTCGTCGGGAAGATCGGTCGTTTCGCCGTTCAGGATATAGCGGTAGTGGATGGTGACCGAACCGCGCAGGGAGGCCGACACACCGCAGTAACGCGTGCGCGAAAGGTCGATCGCCTTTTCCAGCTTTTTCGGCTCGACATCGCCTTCCACCTCGAACACCACCATGATTTCGTCCCAGAATTTCGGATGTTCCTCGGTGCGGTGCAGGCCTTCGACGTTGATCTGGAAACGGGTGACGTCCTGCCGCATTTTCCGGAGCACACTGATCACATCCATACCGGTGCAGCCGGTGAGTCCGACAAAATGCATTTCCGCCGGGCGTGGCGCGGAATCATCGCCGCCGACGTCAGCCTTGGCATCCATCGCCACTTCAAAGCCGCTGCGAGTTTTGCTGACGAACTTCATCCCGTCCATCTTGGTCAATGGGGTTTCAACGATTGTGGTGGACATGAAGCAACTCCTGTTTATGGTTAGTCAGTATTGATGTCTGTTCACTTCGATGCGGAGAGTCGGGCTTCGATGCGAGATTCGCTGCCTCCCCGATTCTCGGCAACCATCCACCATGTGCGCCTCAACCAGCGTGGAACTCATGTGCGAGGGTTGCCGCATGCCGACCGGAGAGCATACAGAGCGGCACACCGCCGCCGGGGTGAGTTGATCCGCCGGCGAAGTAGAGACCGTCCAGAATGCGGCTTCGGTTCGCCGGCCGCTGAAACGCCGCGGCACGCCCGTTCGACGAAAGCCCGTAGATGCTGCCGCGGTTGCTCGCCCAGCGTCGATAGAAATCGACCGGCGTCCAGACACGTTCCACTTCGATCTTGTCCTCGATTTCCAACCCATGCCGTCGCAAGGTCCTCAACACCGCCTTCCGCATCTTTCGGGTTTCCCGCTCCCAGTCACGATCCCCGTACAGGTAAGGCATGTTCAGCAGCACGAACCAGTTCTCGCTGCCGCGGGGTGCGTGGGTGCCGTCATGTTTCTGCGTGATCGCAACATACACGGTCGGGTCATCCGGCGCGCGGCGGTCGATAAAGATGCGGTTGAACTCCTGACGGTAATCTTCCGAGAAAAAGATGTTATGATGCGCAAGCCGGTCGTGCCTCCCCTTCACACCCCAGAAGAAGATCATCCCGGACAGGGACGGTTCCAGTTGCTCCAGCTTGCGTGTCTGCGTTTCGAAGCCGTCGATCAGGTGACGGTGTGTCATCACAACATCCATGTTGCTCAGAATCGCATCCGCGTAGATGATTTCACCGTTGACCTTCAGTCCGTGTGCGCGGGTGCCGTCGTGGATGATGCGCTCGACAAGCGCCCCGGTATGGATCGTAACACCGAGCTTCTCCGCCAGGGCGACCATCGCTTCCATGATACGGTACATCCCGCCCTCCGCATAGTAGCCGCCGAGGCCGAACTCGACGTACGGGATGATGTTCAGCGTCGCAGGCGCTTCGTAGGGACTCGAACCGTTGTAGGTGGCGTACCGGTCGAACAGCTGCACGAGCCGCGGATCGCTGAAAAGGCGTTTGACCGATTGGTGCAGGGTACGCACCGGATCGATGCGCGGCAGAGACCGCAGGGCGGACAGGTTCTTCGGTTGAAGCAGGTGCCGCATTTCATGAAACGGTGTCTCGAGAAACACCCCGGCCGCTGCCTCGTAGATCGACCTGGTATACCGGAAGAACCGTTCGTACTCAGCGCCCGACCCCGGCGCGAATGCGTCCAGCGCGGCACGCATGCGCTCCTGATCGGCATGGGTATCAAGCTCAGAGCCATCCGGCCAGTAGTATCGGCAGACCGGATCGACCGGTACCAGCGAGACGTGATCTTCGATTCGTTCCCCGGCGAATTCGAACAACTCAGCGATGATGTCGGGCATGGTCATCAGGGAGGGGCCGGTGTCCCAGCGGTAGGCGCCGACACGCAACTCGTTCATCTTTCCGCCCACACGGTCCAGTCGTTCGAAAAGCTCAACATCCCAGCCGAGTTTGGCGAGGCGTATCGCGCCGGCCAGCCCGCCGACACCGCCGCCGATTACCAGCGCCTTTGGTGTGACAGCACTCATGATCTCGTCTCCCGGCGTTTGTCCACGAATCCTTTCAACGCTTCATACACTGTCGCAACCAGGGTAAGGTGAGCCAGTCCGTAGAAGTAGTCTTCTACGGGGATGGAAATGATGCGGAAACTGAGCTGGTACTCCTCGCCGTACAGCACCACCGGCCGTCCGGTGAGATACATGTTGAAGATGGTCGTGGCGAGAATGGAGATCGCCATGTAGACAAAGACGCGCGGTTGCAGGAAGACTTCGGTATGCAGATTCATATCGATGAAAGCGGAGAAGCCGAGCGCGATGAGCACCAGCCCCGTGTATTCCAGGCCGAATGAAAAAATGAACGCACCGGGTCCGATCAGAACGATCACGATTTTGCGGAACAGGCCCAGCGACTCACGAGGTTGCTCGCCGTTACGGTAAAACGTGATCACTTCCCACAGGAAAAGCATCGCGAAGGGTACTGAGAGGAAGAACAGCCACTCGCCGACCGGCAGATCCCAGAGGCGGATCAGGGTGAACGCCGGGTTGAAATCCCAGTGACGACCGGTGACAGCGTGGTCCCAGAGGATATAAGGCACCGCAACGATTGCCGCGGCTGCGATAGCGAGCGGCCAGCGTCGCACAAAGCGAATCTGCCGTTCGAAGCTCATCGCCGTCGGACCGGCGAGGACGACCAGGTTGAAGAGCAGATATTCAATCTTCATGCGCCGTCCATTCCTCCACTCCCTCCTCGATGTTGCGCAATCTCGCAGTTTGCGAGTCATCCCACTTCATCTCTTCACGCATGAAACGGACCGCATGGACAACAAGATCACGATCGTATTCATGCATATGCGAGGGCAGAAGTTCGAGGATTGACTCGAAGGAGGCACGCGCCCGGTCGGCCCGTCCGAAGAAGAAGGGCAGGTGGTGGTTGGTGGAACCATGAATGAAGAGCGCCTCAATGTCACGCGGTGCGAGCGCGACTGCGCTGTCGAGCAGAGCCAGGCCGCGGTTGCTGAGCTTCAGTTTCTTCGCCGGCCAGAAGGCATGCTTGCCGCGAAGGGCGGTCAACGACCCGATGTAAGCAAGATAGCGGCCTTCATGCTCCGGGTCCCGTCGCCGCAGTGTTTCGAACACCACCAGCGCACTGTCCAGGGCCGGTTTATGCTCCACGGCACGATAATACAAACGTCGCCCGTTCTCGAGCAGGCTTTCGCGCGTTGTCTCCTTGTCGCCGGGCAGCGAGACAGGCGTTTCTCTGCCGGTGGTTCGTTCGTTCGTATCGCCGGCGTTCGGTTCTCCCTGGACCTCGACGGCCGGCGACAGAATCAGAAGCAACACAAGACCGGTTGTCAGAATCTGAAACAGTGCGGCACGGCTGAACATTGTATTGCATGGCTCCTTTTGGATAAGGCCGTATGGAAACGGGTCGGTTGTCGAGAATGGGTATTGTCGCAGGCTGAGAGTGCAAGCCCTATGCCGGAAGCGAGAGATCATTCTACCGTGCAAGGTTTTTTCGTCTGTCAGGTCACACGCCGCTTCGCGCCGCAAGACCTTCCGGAACAGGGATCGCAGCGGCATCGCCGGAGACGACAGGCAGGCAGACCGGTGTCCAGCCGGCGAGAGACGCCGGCTCCCTGGCCCGCACATTTCACGAGTTCAAACTGTGTCAGATGTGAGGCGCGAAGGATGAAGCTGTATTGCCATACCGCGAATCCTTCGCAATAAAGCAGATGACGCAAATGGGCCCGCCCGAAGGGGGAATGAATAAATGAGATTGGCCTGGACACAATCTGTGTCAGAGAAAATCTGTATAGCGTGACATTATCTTGTTGTTACTATAGTATTTAGAAAAGAATGGTCTCGCCATTCATGAAATACTCGGGCTATGCCTCTTACGTCAAGTGTTCAGGTCATCGGCAGCGGCCGTGCGGCGTCGGTGACTGCGCCGATCTTCACCGCGTAGCTGGTGCGTTTTTCGATGTCTTCGTCGGTGACAAGGTGGGCGTCGAGGATGCCGTCGCTACGGTAACCCGTGCGCAGGTAATTCACCTCCGCCAGAGCTTTGCTCCACCCCTCCAGCCACAGCATCAGTTCATGCTTCTGCTGTTCGGTCTGGTCCACATGGAACAGCAGATCGATATCGCTGCCCGGCCCCGCGGTGGCGTTCTTGGTCGAGCCGAACAGGTAAACACCCTTCACCCCGAACCGTTCGGCTTCGACACGCCGTGCAATCATCTCCGCCATGCGCAGACGCCAGTTCCAGTGCTCGTCGGACGGCCGTTCCGCAGGGGTGAACGCCTCCTGTTCCGGGACCTGCTGTTGGTCTCCGCTCGGTTGAGTCAGAATCCCGACCGCTTCATCGAGATCGGCGTTCATGAAGACCTTCAGGATCTTGCCGTGTGTGGATTCCCGTACATCAATTACACGCAACACTCCTTCAAGGTGGTCGTAATCGGGCAGCATGTCCTTCAGCACAGTATGACTGTTGCGGAGGAAGTGCTCGTTGAAGAGGATGCCGGGATCGTCGGGATAGAGCGGCAGGTAACGGATTTGCGCCTCGACCAGGTCCTGGAAGAAGTGGGTGCCGAAGGAGAGGTCCGGCACATACCGGCCCTTGGCACGTGCGATTTCGATCAGCATCGAGGTATTGTTGATGTCCGAATAGGTTACCGGGACCCCGAGCTTGATATCCCCGCGTGAACCCCACCGACCCGGCCCCATCAGGATGAACCCGCGTTTCGGCAACATCTTGTTGAGCTTGCCGATCGCACGTGCGATGTCGAGCATTTCCTGGCGGGTGTTCAATTCGCTGTAGCGTTCCGGGTCAACATAGACCACGTGCGTCACGTCAGGTACGAAACCGTTGGAAACATGACGATTGGCGGAAAAGACCACCGCCTTTTCCGGGATATCCTTCGGGATGGGGGCGGGGGCGTCTTCCGGCCCGAAGCTCTGCGGACGGCACTGCAGCAGGTAAAAATCCTTGCCGTCCGAGGCAAACTCGATGTCCACCGGCGCGCCGAGGGCCTTTTCCAGCGCATCCATCATCAGCTTGATGCGTTTGACGAAATCCGTGCTCGAAATCAACGATTCGAAGGTGACGACCAGGTCGTCACGTTCGAAGTCAAGGTTGAATCGGCTGGAGGTCCGCAGCTGACTGTCCTTCATCACGGACACCATCTGCTCCACGCCGGGAATGTCGTCGCCGTTTCCGCGCAGCAGGTCTTGAATCGAAATGGATTCGAATTCGGTCGTTTCCAGGTTAATGACATCGATGGTATTGGGGCTGTAACGGATCTTTTCCTGCATCGTGACGTTGACCCGCAACTCCGGTTTGCCGGGTGCGACGAGGACGGGGTAGTCGTCACTGAGACGGTCCACCGCGCGTGTGCCCAGGCCCGGTACCAGGCGCAGAAGGCCGTCGGTGCGCTGGATGCGCGGCCCCCAGCGGAACTCGTTCCGGCTGAAAGCGACTCCGGCGAAGGTGGGCAGGTAGTACTTGCCGACCTTGGTGCCGACCACCTGCTGGATCAGGATGCCCATCTCTTCATGAAAATCGACCAGGCCGCGTTCGGTGCGGTACTCGATCGGGTCGGGACTGAAGGTGGAGGCATACACCTCCGCGACCGCATCCACGAGGGCGTTCAGACGCTCGTTTTTGGTCCCCTGGTTGGCGAGGAAGAGGCTCATGTATTTGCCGGAGAAGGCCGATCCGAGACGGTCTTCCAGCAGGCTTGAGGATCGCACAATTATCGGCGAGTCCCCGAAATCGTCGAGCGCCATGGAGAGGCCCTGCACGATCTCCGGCGGGAAGTGGGAACTTTTGAAAAGTTGCACCAGGTGCGGATACTCCTGGCGAACCTGCCCGATATCCTTGTATTTCTGCTCGGTGACCTCTTCCAGGTTGTTGTAGGACATGAACGCGTGCAGGCCGTCGGAGGTGAGGTACCAGGTTTTCGGGACCTTCACGCCTTCAAGGCACTCCTCACCGCGTGCGGCGTGCTTCAGGATCCGTGCCGCGAGAAACAGACCGCCGCCCTTGCCGCCGAGCTTGCCGTGGCTCTGCGGCGGGTGAATCATGCGCGGGATCAGGTCGACAAAGTCTTCCAGTTCGACATAATCCTTGGCGATACGAATGTACTCGAGGTCTTCATTCAGAAAGCGACGAACCAGCGCGACCTTGACACCCTTGCGTGTCGATTCGGCCAGCTCCATGCCGTCCGGCGACAGTGCGTGGAAGCGCCGTACGGCGTCCGCGATCTCGCCCAGGTGAGAATCGAGACGGATGAGAGTACGAATCAGGAAGCTGCTTTTGTCTTCCTGGATCCAGCGTTGAATGCGCTGCAGGATCTCCTCGTCCGCCATATGGTTGTCGGCGACTTCGAAGATGCGGTTGGAAAGGGTGCTGATGCCGTTGCCGTTCCGGTCCGAAGGACGATTCCCGCTGGCGGGCATGCCTTTGCCCTCGAGGCGACGGTCCGGCCCGACCTGCTGCAGGATGTCCTCAGCTTCTTTCACACCGTGCCAGCAGAGGTGGTTCATCATCTTGCGCGCAATGCGGTAGAACAGCTCGGTGTCGGTCCGTTTCAAGAGGTCTACCACCACCGGCCATTCACCGCCGACACGGCGCTGGATTGTGCCCTTGCGCGCCAGCTCCATTTTGTTCAGGGTGGAGCGCAGGTTCTTGTGCAGGATGAAGTGACCGATACGGTCGGCGATGGTGTGAATCAGGCGACGTTCTTCCTTGAGAAACGGTCCTTCATCGGCAGGCGGCATCTCTTTCGTGTAGTAAACCTCGATCCGGCCGACGGTCTGCTGGTGTACACGTATGTCCGCAGTCTGCACCCAGGGGGTCTTTTTCCATTCTTCCGACTGCACCGTGAGGCCGCCGTACTGCATGCGTGCCACGCATACGTCGGGGTATTGCCAGCCAGGCGGGATCACTTCGATCACGCCCTGCAACACGGTTTCCACGTCCGAGTCTGAATCGTTCAGCAGATCCTCGATCTGGTACAGGCAGTTCAGCTCCTTCGCCCGTTCGGTCAAGGCATCCAACAACCTCTGCATCTGGGTGTCGCCGGTGATACCGTCAGCCATGCAAAATCACTCCTGTTCCCGTTCGGCCGTCCGCGAGGATACGCAACGGCTCCCGGATGCGAACATGCCGCACATGCTCGGTCTGCTTCACTTGTTCTTGCAACCCGAGCCATTCCCAGTCGGGTGCCGGGTCACGATCATGCCGTACATGAAAATACAACACTTGGAAGCCGGTCACATTGTGAAAGAAATGAGAGCCCTGGCTCGGGTCCACGAACAGATCCGGCCGTGTCAATTCCAGGATCACCTTCGCTTCGGCGATCTGGCTCCACTGCACCGGGATGCCCAGCCAGGGGTCTGTCGAACCCCAGCGGCCGAAACCGATCAGCAGGTAGGGCCGTCCTTCTTTGCGCAGAGTGCGGTTCATTGCGTCGATCTGCATTGCAATCGAACGGCTGTGCTTGAGATTGAATGACTCGGGATCCACGTAGACGATGTCCTGGATACCCTCTACAATCCCATTGCCCAGTACCGAACGGCTTGAAGCGAGCCGCCTGTTCGACTCCAACTCATCCGCTGTTATATTCACTTCCTCGCTTGAGACACGCATCGGGCGTGCCTGCAGGAATCCCACACGCAAGGGCTTGTCGGCGTTCTTGTATATGTCGCCGGCGAACTCGATTTCCACCGGGGAGGAGAAGGTTTCCTCCGCCTGGTGCAGCAGGGCGCGGATGATATCATTGACCGGATAGTCGGGCAGTTGCAGCAGGGGAGCGAAGGTGACCGCCCGGGGGCCGTCCACCCCGGTGCCGAGCACCATGCGGTCGGAACGGCCGTCATAGGTCGATGCGACATGGCGCAGGATGCCGTCCGCTTCCGCAACCTTGAGCCCGGCCTGGATCAGGTATTCATCTTCGCCGATCGGGTTGTAGATTGGCTGTTCGCCCATGTTGACCGCCCAGAAGGTGCGCTGCGAAAGATCGAGCAGGTCACGCGGTCCCGCGACCGGCGGCGGTGCTTTCGGTTGCGCGGGGCAGTAGGTCCAGGCGATGCCGCCGTCCACGATCTGCTTGCCCAGTCCAAGGGCGAGGTTGACCACTCCCTGCTCGGGTTTGGAACGCCCGGTCGGATAGAAGTTGATGGAACGTCCGACACCGGAAAAGAGCGGGTAGAAGCGATTGTGACGTCTGCGGCCAACCACCTCCTGCAGAATCACCGCCATCTTCTCTTCATCGTCGCCGCGCCCGGCCGCCTGACGATAGGCGCGCGCTTCGGGAAACCATGTGCTCGCGAATACCAGTTTGACGGCGTTGACCAGTGCATTGAATCGTGCATCGGTTGATCCCTGGTGGTTCGGGATCATTTTGGTGGCATACACGCCCGCGAAAGGATTTTCAAGCGCATCTTCCAGCAGGCCGGACGAGCGTACCGCGATGGGAGTACGTTGCCGTGCGATGTACGTGTGAAGGTCGCCGAGGATTTCTGTGGGCATGGAAGCGGTCAGAAATGCGCGCGCCACCTGTTCCAGAGAGGTGTCCTCTTCCAGCAGACGTCTGAGCCGGTTGCGTTCGACGAACCGTTCAAAGACATCTGTGGTCAGCACCACCATGTGCGGTACCACAACCTTGGCACGGGGAAAGCGGACTTGATCGAAACGTTGTATCAACATCTCGTGCATATCAGCAAGGGCATGCGCCTTGCCGCCGGGTTCACCGCGGCCGATCGCGAGCACCCCGTTGGCGCCGGTGTAGTTGTGACGATTCAACGGCTCAAGCTGCATCCGGGACCGCCTGTTGCCTTCATTGGGTAAGCCTTTCCCTGATGGTAAGATAAGGGATTCCCTGAAGAAATTCAGATATTTCGGAGTCGAGTCCACCAGCCCGTAACGTTCGTTCGGTTTCGAAGCCATCCCGCCCTGTGCAACAATTATCGAAAACCACGAATTCTTACTTGCAACTGACTCCGAAATCCTCCAAAATACTTTCACTACGACATCGTTGATCGGGCGAACTTTCACTGTCCCGAAGGACCGGTGACATCCCCTGCTGCGAAAACGGCAGGGGGGATGCGCTCTCGTAAACGGACCACCAATCGGCCTGCCGCAGCCGTCCTGTGTGTTTCGGGATCCTGTCTTTTCCGATGAGGAGGAAGCATCATGGGACGTTCCACCGTTGTCAGTATCATGGTCTGTCTCTGCCTGGTATTTACCGTGCAGGGGCAAATCACGCTTGAATTAAGCGATCTTCCGCAAGAACCCGGGGTAGAGATCAGCAAAACCCTCGGCATGAACACCATGGCCGCCGGTCCGGCCGGCGAAAACCAGGTCTGGGATTTCTCGACGATCCAGACGGTGATGGAAACCAGGGAGATCTGGGACAATCCGGAAGGACATCCCGGGGCGGGCACGTTTCCGACCTCGGACCTTGTGATGTACTCCCCGGCGATGCAGGGCTTCCAAATGTTTGTCTACTTCCAACTTTTGAACAACAACCGGCACATTCTCGGCAGTACCTATGTCTCCAACGGCACTCCGACTGTGGCTCCGGCAGAAACCAACGGGCCCAATTTCGTGCTCCCCTGCACCTACGGCGACTCGTGGGATTTCATCATGAGTGTCGATATGGGGGAGACCACGAATTATGACAGCACCCGCTACGAAGTCGATGCCTGGGGCACGGTAACCACTCAGTACGGCACCTTTGAGAGCCTTCGGATTCGTCTGAACACCACCAACATGGAGCTTCCCGACGGAGAGACGGAAACTCGCATCACCTATATGT
>WJJA01000049.1 GCA_014729955.1 bacterium | reverse complement strand
CGGCTATATCGAGCAGGAAAAGGTCGCAAGCCCGCTCCGACGCGGGAATGTCTACGCACGCATTCGCATGATCATCCTCTACGATCAGTCCTCCGCCGAAGCGGCTCTCGTGGTCGGCACCAGCAACAAGACGGAATCGCTGCTGGGCTATTCCACCCTCTTCGGGGACAGCGCCTGGGCGATCAATCCGCTCGGCGATCTTTACAAACGGCAGGTACGGCAACTCTCCCGGGCCATGGGAGTTCCCGACAGTATCCTCACCAAGGCACCCAGCGCGGACCTCTGGCTCGGCCAGACCGATGAGGAAGAGCTGGGTATGAGCTACGATGAAGCGGATCGTATGCTTCACCTGCTCGTCGATCGGCGCGACAGGCCGGAACAGGTGGTCCAGAAGGGCTTCGATGAAACCAAGGTGAATGCGGTGGTCGAGCGACTGGTCCGGTATCAGTTCAAGCGTGTGCCCGGCCCGATCCCCAAGCTCTCAACCCGCACCCTGAATGTGGACTGGCTCTATTCCAGGGACTGGCAGACATGACCGCCGGGTCCGCAGCGTCCTCTTCCGACCATGCCGGCCGGACCGGCACACTTTATATCGTCGCCACTCCTATCGGCAACCTCTCCGACCTGTCGCCCCGGGCCGTGGAAACCCTCACTTCGGTGGATCTGATCGCCGCCGAAGATACCCGTCATACTTCAATTCTCCTGCGTGAACACGGGATCACCGTCCCGATGCAGTCCTACCATGAGCACAACGCGCAGAAAGCCTTGCCCGGCCTGCTGCATGAACTGGAACAGGGCAAATCCATCGCCTACGCAAGCGATGCGGGCACCCCGGCGGTCTCCGACCCCGGCTACAAACTGGTGCGTGCCGTGCTGGACGCCGGCGGCCGTGTGGTGCCCATCCCCGGACCGTCCGCCGTGTTGACGGCGCTTGTCGCAAGCGGTCTGCCCACCGATCGCTTTACTTTCGAGGGTTTCCTGCCACGCAAGAAGGGGCGTCAAACACGTCTGAAGGAACTGGCCGGGGAGCCCCGTACCATGATCTTTTTCGAATCCCCGAAGCGTCTTGCGCGTACCTTGCATGACATGGCGGAACACTTCGGCGAAGACCGGAACGCAGCGGTGTGTCGAGAACTGACCAAAACCTTCGAGGAGGTGGTACGGGAACCGCTTGGGGCATTGGCGCGTCTCTACGAGCCGCACCCGCCGAAGGGTGAGATCACGCTGGTCGTGGCCGGGTATCGCAAGCCGGGCAAATCCGATCCGGACATAACCGAAACCGATCAGCCCGGGATGCAATTGCCGACGCATGAGGATTTCCGATGAAAGAAACGTTTGCACCGAAACGGGTTCGTGTGCTGTTCAACCCCAAATCCGGCAGCTCAACGCAGATCGGAAATGTGTGGAGAGCGATTCGTGATACATGGGACACCGACGGCCTCGATCTCGGTTACTACGAGAGCAAAAGCCCTGAGGACGGCAAACGCAAAGTCGGGTCGGCTCTCCGTGACGGTGTCGATACCTTCATCGTGGTCGGCGGGGACGGCATGGTCAACTCCATCGGGTCGGCGCTGATCGACACCGACGCCGCGCTTGCCGTGATACCGACCGGCTCCGGCAACGGTTTCGCACGCCATTTCGGCATCCCGCTACGCCCCGCTGAAGCATCCAAGGTCTTGCGACAGGGGCAACGGCAACGGATCGATGTCGGGTTCGCCAACGGCAAGCCCTTCTTTGTCACGTGCGGGCTGGCATGGGACGCCGACCTGGTCAAGGGCTTCGAAGCCTCACCCGTGCGCGGGATCATGCCCTACGTTTTCGCCGGGATCCAGCACCTCTTCACCTATGAACCGCAGCATTTCACCCTGGACATGGACGGTCGCACGGTCGAACTGGAAAAACCCCTTGTGCTGACCGTCGCCAACCTGACCCAGTACGGCGGAGGCGCGAAAATCGCCCCGGACGCCCAGCCCGATGACGGCACCCTCACCATGGTAGCCGCCCTGCAGAAGGACGCTTTCGCGTTGGCTCTGCAGGTGCATCGCCTCTTCGACGGCACCCTGCAGAAATCCCCGGAGATCAAGAGCTGGACCTTTCAGAAATGCCTGGTCAAACGCGAGCGGGACGATCAGATCGACCTCGACGGTGAGTTGGTCGAAGCGGGTGCTAAAGATGTGAACATTGAAGTGAAACCGGCTTCGCTCTCGGTCATCATCCCCGCTGCGCCGGAGCCGCAACGTGAAAGCTGGTCCGTGGAGTGATCATGCGACAAATACCGCTGCTGTTATTCATGCTTCCGGTTTTGGTGCTGTCCGCATCCGCTTCGGAGCAGGGTCGAACGGTTCCCGGCGCCTGGCTCGATTCCCTCTCTGTATCCGTCGAACAGATGCGCGACCTCACCGATCGATCCTCCATGAAGATCGAATCCACCACGCACAAGATCGACAAGCAGGGCGAAGTGAAAGAGGAACTGATGTCGATGCATATGTGGGTGGAGGTGCTGCCGGACGGGACACGTAAAATGTGGGAAATTGAACCGGACGGCACCAGGGTCAAGGATGAACCTCAAGAGGTGATCGAACCGGGCGAACGTGACAATGAGCCGCGCCCCCTGTCGGTGTTTTCCTCCAAGTATCGCGATCGGTTCGCGTTCGTCGTGACCGACAGGGATGCGTACGGCAATCCCGTTGTGTCGGTCGAACCGCGCGAGAAGCCCGGCGAGGATGAATTTACCTTCACCGGATCCGTTACCGTGGATACTACACGCTGGGTGCCGGTTCGTCTGCAGGGCACGATGACCCCGCTGCCTGACAAGGTGAAAGAGCTGGAAATCGATGCCTACTTCGGAGAGGACGAGAACGGCTATTGGCACCAGAAAGAGGTGGTTTCAAAAGGTGTTGCCAAGGCCATGATGGTGATCACCGTCCGTTTCCGGACCGTCCAGCGTATGTATGACTGGCAGGTCGTGCGGTAACATCGCATTCTCCTTCGTGTGTTGCTACAAAGGTAGTGCGACATATGTCAAGTATGTAGGGGCGACATGAACAGGCGATCCGTCAACCCCCCATTTTCGTAGCCCGGCATCGCTGACGCCGGGGAGGCTGTTGCTGGGAAAATGGCTCTCAATTGCGAGCTGCAAACGTTCTGTCCGCCGGACTCAGGCCCTGTCTGCGAATCGTCGCAGGAGATTCCTTGTACCGCTTCTGTGACACCCGAATAGCAGACGGGTGGCCCGAATAGCAGAGCGATCCGGGCCAACCTTCAAAACATATAGCCGCCCGACCGCTGTAGCGCAGCCGGGCGGTTGTGGGACGGAAGCCCGTGAGGGCGCCCGGTAGACCTGTCAAACGGTCCGAGGTCACCCGGGCTTGTGGGCCTCAGGCGCACCGATGGCCCCGGACAAAAATCGAGTGGGGCAGGCCTCCGTGACACCCGAATTGCAGACGGGTGGCCCGGGGCACCCGTCTCCAGTAAACCCGGGCCAAGGCCCGGGCCACCCCAGCCTGTGACACCCGAATAGCAGAGCGATTCGGGCCAACCGGCCTTCATGACAAAAACAACCTCAAATCATTTTACAAAAACCAGGGGCTTCGCCCCTGGACCCCATCAGAAAACAGAAAGCAGAACACAGAAAACAGGAAAAACACCTCAAGGACTCGCAGACCCAAACACAACCCGAAAACCGTTGTTGTTGCTCCTGCCCGTAGGATTGTTCCTGCCGCGATTGGCG
>WJJA01000343.1 GCA_014729955.1 bacterium | reverse complement strand
GGTCTATCCGGACATGAGCGAACATGGTTGGGAGCGTGATGATTGGCCCGGAATTCAGAATCACGTGTTGTCAGCCGATATCCTTGTAATCGGCACTCCGATCTGGCTGGGTGAAAAATCGTCCATTGCTTCCAAAGTGATTGAGCGGTTGTACAGTTATTCCGGTTATCTGAACGATGCAGACCAGTCGATCTACTATGGTCGAGCGGGCGGTTGCCTCGTGACCGGAAACGAGGATGGGATCAAGCACTGCGCCATGAATATCCTCTATTCATTGCAGCACCTCGGGTATACCATCCCTCCTCAGGCGGATGCCGGTTGGATCGGTGAGGCGGGTCCGGGTCCCTCTTACCTGGATGAAGGTTCCGGCGGGCCTGCGAACGATTTCACACGCAGAAATACAACTTTCATGACCTGGAATCTGTTGCATGCGGCACGTATGCTGAAAGATGCGGGAGGTGTGCCGGCATACGGCAACCTGCGAACGGCTTGGGAAAACGGCAGCCGATTCGATCATCCCAATCCCGAATACAGGTAGCTCCCGGAGGCCGTTCTGCAGCAGGAGAGACCAGTTTAGAGCCCGCCGTGCCGCCTGATAGGCTTTTTCGTGTTTGTGCCGTCCTGATGTAGTGGAAATCCACATGTCTTCACGGCAAGGACCAGATCAGTTCTGAATCTCGGGAACTTACTGGTTTCAGAACGTCACTCGATGTGTTGCTTAGTTTTTTTCGTTAATTTTATATATTAAATCAGAGGCAGCCAGGCACTATTCGGGTTTGACTGCGCATGAATACCTATGAATTCTGTCAAAAAACAATGCTGTCGCTGTCTCGTGTGATGGACGTCATAGAAATTTTCTCGGCTTCGCTTTACCTTATTGTCAGAACGCGCTGCTTTACGCCGGCTTATCGGTGGAAAGGAGAAATCGATCATGAGACGCCCATTCATTCACTTTCTCGCATTAAGTCTGTTGCTAAGTCTACCCTCGATGGTCACAAGCAACAGCGAGTTCATTGCAACGGACGCAACCTTCGCGCTGACGTTGCCGGACGGGTGGAGGTTGATGAGTGAAGCGGACCGGTATCACCGGTTTGCAGGTGAAATAAACGAGACCGTGGCTCCCAGCCTGCATGTTGTGCTGGATGAACCGCTTAATCCCCTGTACCTGGAAGATGCGGTCCGGATGGTGGAAGACAGCACCCGATTCAGCGACAAGGGCCTGATGCTGATGCAGGATATGCAGGATCGGCTTGGAGGAGAAGAGGCGTGGCGGTTCGAGTTCAGTTATCGTGAATCGGGGCAGGTCATGAAGCGACTTCAATGGGTGACCGTCCACCGCGATAGAGTCTACCATATGTATCTCGATGTTCCCGATGAGTGGTACTGGAACAATCGTCATGTCGTCGATCTGTTTGTCACAAGTTTCCGATGCCTGTAGAATTCAAGCAGCTGGGCTGCTGACGGATTTTCAGGCGATCGTGCAGCACAAAGTCCTCCTCACCCCCCGTTCCGGTCCCACCACCACCGGAGCGGATCCCTGAGCCCGCACCCCGAATGGGTGCGGGCGTTTTTCGGAACCGGATAGGAGAAGATGGGCGAGAGCACTACCCAAGCGTGAAAAAATCGATTACATTGATGCAGTTTGCTCCACACTCTCCATATTCGAGCATTTTCTGGTTTTCAGACCCTAGCCGGAGTTCGCACGGATGGTGCACAAGATCATCAAACCTTTCGTGGAAGCGATGGTTTCCACAATGGACATGATGGTAGGTTTGGAAGTAACCCCGGAAGAGGGGTATGTGAAGAATCCCAGAGAGGCGCTGCCGGGAAACATTTGCGGCATTATCGGATTCGCGGGACGAAAAGTCATGGGATCGGTGGCCTTGTTTTTCACCGAAAAGCATATCCTTCAAGTTTTCGAAATGATGACCGGAGAAGAAGCGGACGGCTTGAACCAGGATGTTGCAGACACGGTAGCTGAATTGGCTAACATTGTCGCAGGCAATGGAAAAACCTCATATGCATCGAAAGGCCTTCACTTTGATCTGGCGATTCCATCGGTGATCCTGGGCGATCAGATCACGATCAGCTACGGCCCTGGTGCGAAGGTTGTAGCTGTGCCGATTGTACTCGAAGGCAAAAAGTTTTACATGGAAGTGATGCTGAAGAAGGTGTCATAACATTGCGGCGGGGGACCGGTTACTTGGGATTCCCGGGGAGCACGACATGTCGCGTGTGAACGAATCACAGGAAAACGGCTTCTCTGTGGACCTGTTGGAGCTGGTCCTCGCGATTGCTTCCACGGTTGATCTGATCAGTCCGGATGTGCACAACCACCATGTACGTGTCGCTTTTATCGCGCTCGAGCTCGGTCGTATGGACGGGCTCTCGAGTGAAGAGGCATCGGATCTGGTACTCGCCGCGGCCTTGCATGACATCGGGGCTCTCACCCTGCGAGAACGTCTGGCAACCTTTTCCTTCGAGATTGAGGAACCCCACACACATGCTGAACTGGGTTACAGGTTACTCGCCCATTTCCCGCCGTTTGAACGGATTGCGAGCATCGTTCGACGACACCATGTTGACTGGGAAGACGGAAAGGGACAGACGTTTCAGGGTGAGAAGGTTCTGACCGCCTCCCACATCATACATCTTGCGGATCGCGTGGATGTTCTGATCGGTCGTACGGATTCCCTCCTGATGGATGTTGAAGAGGTACTGGATCGAATACGACCCCTTATCGGTCGTCGCTTTATTCCGGATCTGGCAACGGCCCTGGAACGAATCCTGCGGCGCGAGGCGTTTCGGCTTGATCTGAGTTCAACAAAACTGGATCGCTTGCTGTTGCTGCACACTCCCGGGACACGTCGACAGCTCGATACACAGGGTATGATCGGTTTAACGCGCATGCTGTCACTGCTTATCGATTTCCAGAGCCGTTTCACGGCCACCCATTCGAGTGGAGTTGCGGCGGTGGCGGAGAGGCTGGCTCAATTGTCCGGCTACTCAGCGAGCAAGGCCCTCCACTTTCGGATCGCTGGTTACCTGCACGACCTCGGCAAGATCGCGGTGCCCGAAGAGATTCTCGAGAAGCCTTCCACTCTGGACACCCGTCAGCAGGCACTCATGAGGTCACATTCCTATTACACCCTGCGCCTGTTGGAGCAGATCGAGGGATTCGGCGAACTGGGCAAGTGGGCGGCGTACCATCATGAGAAGCTGGATGGAACCGGGTATCCGTTCCATGTCACCCATGAAGAGTTGTGTCCTGAGGCGCGATTGATGGCGGTGGCGGATATTTTCACAGCATTGACCGAGGATCGGCCTTATCGTGAAGGCATGAGTCCGCTGCAGGCGCTTTCCACCATGCGGAAGCTGGTGGAGAAGGGGGCGTTGGACCTGAAGGCGGTGGAATTGGCGGCGTCTAACAGCCGTGAGCTGGATCGTGTTCGGGAACATGCGCAGGCGGAAGCGTTGGAAATGTATACAACGTTTCGTGAAGGCATCGAATAAGGCACTCACGGCAGCGATGTTGTAAGGGCAAACCGGCTTCGCCGGCACTCATGTCTCTTGATGGAATGCGTTCACGACCACATCCGCGAGTTCCGCGTGGGAGCAGAACAACAAACCCTTTTGCTGGATGAAGGTCGTGTCGGGAGGATTTAAATCCAGCGGCTCTCCGTCCAGGTTTCCCACCCAGCCCCCGGCTGCCTGTACGACAGCGGATTGAGCTGCGACATCCCACAGGCTTGCACCACCCTCCGGAGAGGGATAGGTAAGCACCACCCAGGGCGACCACTTCTGCATGTATCGTATATGCATCGGCGCGCTCTCCGCCGGGACCGGTTTCACCCCGGATACGGCAGGCATTCGTTCCAACGACTGAAAGATGCGGTTCAGGGTTTGATTGCGCGCTACCGGGAGGGCGTCACGGTAATGGAAAACGACATGCACGTCTCCCCGCGCTGAAGCTCCGAGGTCGACAGGGACATCCTGTACCCAGGCACCGACTCCGGGTATGCCGTGGATCAATGTTCGAAGCGCGGGCGCGTAAACGACCCCCAGCAGAGCTTCGCCTTCCGCAGAAACCAATCCAATGTTGACAGAGAAACTGTTGTTGCGACGCAGGAATTGAAAGGTACCGTCGAGGGGATCCACACACCAGAACGCCTCTTTGGAGAATCGCGACAGGTCACGATCAAGACCGTCTTCTTCACTCAGCAACCCGATCCGGTCGGAATAGACCCCCGACAGCCAATCGATGACCACACTTTGCGCTTCACGGTCCGCTCGTGTAACTACATCGCCCTCTTCGCTGTCCGTGCGCCCCTTGGAACCGACTTGCACAGATGGGCCGTAATGGTTCATGACCACATCTCCTGCCAATGTTGAGGCTGCCACAGCGCTGTGCAGGCAGTGTCGAAGCTCATCGCGCGTGAAACTCATTATTTGTCTCCCGGTTCAGTGGTGACAGCATCCCCAAGTTAGAGGAACCAGGATGATAAGGTGAATCGGTCGGGTGAGTTTCAAATGAATCAGG
>WJJA01000342.1 GCA_014729955.1 bacterium | reverse complement strand
GACGTGATCAGGCAGAGGTTGCGCAGCGGATCGATGGCTACCCGCTCAATGAACTCGTTCGAGCGCATGGTGCGTGTGATTTGATCCGGACGCGCGGTGATCGAAACTACACTGTCCCGTTCGTTCGCAAACTCCCAGTACCACTCTGCCGTCAATTTGAGTGAATCGACAAACAGTCCCCAAGTCGGCAGGTCGGTTGCCATAGACACTTCAGGATTGGGCAGACTCACCGACAACCCGCCTTCGGAACGCAGCCAGGCAGTGTGATGAGAAACCGAAGCCTGCTCCATACCCTCAAGCAAGCGCTCCTCTTCTTCCGACAGGGACGGCCCTCCGCAACCTGCCGGCAACAGCAGGGCCGGTAGGACAAGCACCCTCATGAGGGTGGTCAGAATCCATCGGTATGTGATTGCCGTGCGCTCCATCGATCGTCGTATGGTTCCGTTCAGGTTTGCCGTCTCTGTAAAGATGGACTGAAAATAGTTCCCACCGCATGGCGGACGAAAGCAAACCGGGTTTGCCGTCTCACGAATAGCCGCCCGCACAGGGTGTCATCCTTTGGGGAATGCAGGTGACCGGCCGCCTCGTAATGGGTCTCCCCGGCGAAACAGGCTGGCTCACTATGTGTTACACCGCCAAAAATGCCGGCGGACAAGCCCGGCGTGAGCCGGCCGGCGGCTTCTTTAATGGCAGAGATAACAATATTTTATGATTTTCAATAACCGCAATAACGTAAGCTAACCCGGATATTTCACGAGTTCAAACTGCGTCAGATGTGAGGCGCGAAGAATGAAGCTGTATTGCCATACCGCGAATCCTTCGCAACAAAGCAGATGACGCAGTTGGGACCGCCCGAAGGGGTATGAATAGATGAGTTTGCCTTGAAAACATTCTGTGCCGAAGCAAAACCATATAGCTCGACACTATCTTTTTGTTAATATAGTATTTAGAAAAGAATATTTTCTTCATTCATGAAATATTCGGGCTAAACACCATTCTGCCACAGACTCAGTTGCCCACACCATTTTCACCGATATACAAAACCCGGTTCCGTTGAACGGGACCGGGCGCATTCAAGATCAAACAAACCCACACCTCACGCCTTTTCGGTAATACGACCCTTGCTGAGTTCGAACTGCAAGTGTACCTCGCCGAGCTGACCATAACGGTTTTTCGCGATGTTCAGTCGAAGCGCACGCGGCAGCAGGGTGCCGTCTAGACGTTTCATTCGTTCCGTACCGCGGATGTTTTCACGCAGCAGCATGGCGGTGTCAGCGGAAAACTCCAGCTCACCGGTCTCTTTCAGATCGTTGATGGTCGGGTCTTCATACCCCTTCCGGTCAAGCGACGAAATGACGATCACCGGTGCATTGAGACGGAACGCCATTTCACGCAGCTCGCCGACCAGGCGTCCGACAACGAACGAGAAGTCCTGTGACGTGGTTTTCAGCGATGCCCAACGCTGCAGGTAGTCCACCACCACGAGGCAGGTGTCCGCTCCGGCACGACGCATCGCCTGGCGCGCCAGCGATTCCAGGTTCGCCACTTCCATACGTGACGATCCCTCGATCAAATGCAGGTTCGCCAGCGCTTCCTTGTGGGAATCGTAGGCCTGTTTCAGATCGGCATATTCCTCATCGGAAAACTTGCCGTCCGCATAGGTCTTCGCCGTCAAGCCCGCCTTCGCGCAGAAGGATTTCAGCGTAAGACGCCACAGCACTTCGTCAAACGTAACAAACAGCACCGGAATGCCGTCGGAGGAAACATGGTTGGCGATCTGGATGCAGAGGGTGGTTTTTCCAAGGCCCGGCGCACCGGCCATCAGGTGCAGCGCCGGCTGCAGGCCGCCGAGCATTTCGTCCAGCTTCGGAAGGTGGGTTTTTACGCCGAACCCCTCACCCTTTTGCATTTCGACCGAATTCATCACCTCGCTGAAGAGGGTTGCCGCAGAAACCGCCTTGTCAGATCTTTGCTGCCCGATCAGCGCCTGCACACGATTGATCTCACCCTGCATTTTCGACAGCACGCCGCTCGCAGTGACATCATCTTTCTTCAGATCGCCCGCGAGATCGCCCGGCAGCTTGGAAATCTGGCGCAACTGCCAGAGTTCAAACAGCCGCCGTGCGGTGTCGATATGGTTGGCGACCGGGTTCCAGTCTTCCAACCTGGGAAGCGGACGATTCTCTTCGTAAGCCGCCACGATCTCGTTGAACGCCTGTACGGTGTCGCGGTGGGTGAACACCTCCGGCGTGATGATGCCTTTGACGTCGAAATACGATGAGGGGTCCATCGTCAGGGCCGCCAACAAGCCTTTCTCAGCGTCAAGGTCGATTCGTTCGCGGAAATCCAGTTCCAGTGCTCGCTCTGCCATTCTTCTCTCCACGTTTGTTGTCGGCGAACGTCTAAGAATAGGGCACAAAAGAGAATGAGTCAACTCCCGGAGGGGAAGTTGAGCCGATTGAAGCTTGACCCGCCTGCCGCGACGATGCGGTTCTCCCGGCGGCACTCACGGACTTGAACCTACCCCACCGCGAGAAGCAGCAGCATCCTCGCAGACACCTCGCGGAATCCTGCAAAGAAAAGCCGTCCCGATACCAACCGCGGGACGGTATTTTGCATGTTTCACAGCAAGGCAGGGCGCTACATCGAATACACGTACTCGCCTTTTTCCTTCATCTTGGCGGCGATGTCGTACCCCACCGAAAAAGCTTTCATGTTGTACATCTCGGTGCCCTTCGGCGCACGGGTCTTCAACGCCTGGCGTGCAGCGTCCTCCGTTACCACATCGGTCAGTGCCACCATCGCACCCAGAGACACCGCAGACGTATAAACCATGCGGCCCATATGATCCGAGGTGAGCTGAATGATCGGAATCTCATAGAAGTTTTTATACTTCTCCCGATCCTCCGCCGGCACCTCCACCAGGTTCGGGTCGACCAGCACGACCCCGTCCGGCTTGATGTTATCGCCGAAGCGCAGGTACGATTTCGTCGCCAGCGAGAGGAAGAAATCAATCGCTGCGGTGCGCGGGAAGAGAATCCGGTCCGAATCGACGATCACATCCACCTTGGTAGGTCCACCGCGTACCTGCGCGGTGTAAGTGGGCGACCCGGCGGCGTGCAGGCCTAGAATGTGGGACGCATCCGCGAGAATGGTGCCGGCGAGGATAATGCCCTGCCCGCCGACGGCGGAAAAGCGCGCTTCAAAATGCATGGTCGTTCCCCTTGTCACATGCCGGCCGGCGATGCCTTCTCCGTAAACCGACCGGCCTTCCCCGGGCTGCCCCTATTTCGCCGCGGCGGCCTCTTTCTGCTGTTCGGCAAGCTTGTCGATCAACGCCTGGTACGTTTCCGTGTACTCCGGACGGTCCAGATCCTCGTGCATCACGCCCACCGGGAAGTACTGATCCTTTTGCGATTCTCCGAGCTCCTCGTACTTCTTCAACGGCTTCGCACGGTCGTTGATCCAGGCGATCATGTTCATCGGGTCGGCCATCTTGTTCCGGCGACCGAACTGCGTGTGGCAGTTCGACACAACCTCGAGGAAGCTGAAGCCCTTGTGGTCGAATGCTTTCTTCATCAGTGTCGACAGCTGACGGCCGTTGCCGGCCTGTCCGCGCGCCACAAAGGTCGCGCCCGCCCCGATCAGCAGCTTGGTGAGATCAAAAGATGGCTCCAGATTGCCGTAGGGAGCCGTCGCCGCACGGGCGCCCAGCGGCGTCGTCGGAGAATACTGCCCGCCGGTCATGCCGTAGATGTTGTTGTTGTTGACAATCACTGTAATGTCAATGTTGCGCCGTGCGGCATGGATCAAGTGGTTGCCGCCGATTGCCGACGCGTCGCCGTCGCCTGAAATCACCACGATATGCTTGTCCGGACGATGCATCTTGATGCCGGTGGCAAAGCTGATCGCACGGCCGTGCGTGGTGTGCAGCGTGTTCATGTTGAGGTAGCCGGGGGCACGGCTGGTGCAGCCGATTCCGGACACCACCGCGATGTCACGCGGATCCCAGTTCGCGTCCGAGAACGCACGAATCATCGCCTTGACCACAATCCCGATGCCGCAACCCGGGCACCACATGTGCGGCATCTTCTCCTGGCGCAGGTAGGGTGTATAATCAAAAGCCATCAGGCAACCTCCTCAATGCCGGCGAGAATTTCCGCGGGTGCAATCGGTACACCGCCCGCCTTGGTGATACGCTTGATCGGCATGTCGCTGTGCACCGATCTCTCGACCTCGTACACAATCTGCCCCAGGTTGAACTCCGGCACCACCAGCTTCTTCACCTGGTTGGTCCACTCATTCACCTGGATGTTCGGGAAAGGCCACAGGGTCAACGGCCGCATCAAACCGGCCTTGATCCCCATTTCACGAGCCTGCTTCACCGCGACCATCGCCGCACGCGCCGTCGAACCAAACGAGAACACGCCGATGTCCGCATCTTCCGCCAGGAACCACTCGATCTTGTCGATCTCGTCACGATGTTCCGTCACTTTACGGTAGTGACGACGTTCGTCCGCTTCAACGTCCTTCGCAATCGTGGTCGGGAAACCGGTGTGGTCATGGTTCAGGCCGGTGGTGTGCCAGCGGTAGCCGTCAAAGTACGGCCGGAACGGCGGAATGTCGCCGTTGCTTGTGTCATACGGCACAAAGTCTTCCGGAGGAACGTCGGAATAGATGCGGTTGATGATTTCGAACGATCCCGGCTCCGGCGGCACCACGCCTTCCGAAAGGTGGCCGATCACTTCATCGATCAGCAGCAGCACCGGCATTCGAAACTTCTCCGCGAGATTGAAGGCGCGGATCGTTTCCATGTACAGTTCCTGGTGGAACGACGGGGTCAGCGCAATGGTCGGATGATCGCCGTGTGTGCCCCAGCGTGCCTGCATCACGTCCGCCTGGGACGGGTGTGTCGGGAGGCCGGTGGACGGACCGCCGCGCATCACGTTGACCACCACGCAGGGCGCTTCGACGATATACCCGAAGCCGAGGTTCTCGAGCTTCAAACTCAAGCCCGGCCCCGAGGTCGCGGTCATCGACTTCGCCCCGGCGAGACTGGCGCCGACCACGGACCCCATCGCCGCGATCTCATCTTCCATCTGGATGAAATGTCCGCCGTTTCGCGGCAGCAACATCGCCATGTGAGCCGCGATTTCCGAGGAGGGTGTAATCGGATAGCCGCCGAAGAAGTTGCAACCGGCGGCGACCGCCGCTTCCGCCACGACAATATTGCCCGGCCAGAATTTGATATCGCCGCCTGTGTCGGTGAAGGATCCCATGGTCAGCCCGCAGCCTCCGCTTTCGGTTTCGCTTTCCCCTTTTTCTTCTCCGGCTTCACGACGTCAATCGCAAAGTCGGGACATTGCAACTCGCACAGCATGCAACCGATGCAGGCCTCAATGTCGCTGACAATCACGACACTCCCCTGCCAGCGTGTCCCCACCGGCTCCATCTGCAACGCGTCCACGGGACAGACCTCCACGCAGACCGTACAGCCCTTGCAGTACTCGTTGTCAATGGTGACCTTGATGCCGTTCTTCGGCCCCGTCACCTCGGTAAATCGTTCGGACGGATCCACTACGTCCTCCACCGTTCGTGTGACCGTCGGGCCGGCGCACTTGCAAACGCGTGCCCGACTGCTCGAATCGCCTGCAAATCAGTACCTTGCTTTTCGCTCTCAAGCCCCGGGTGTGAACGAAAGACGGATTTGTGAACAATAACACGTGTTCGTTCGATCACAGGCTGGATCGCTTCGGGAGAAAGTACAATCAAATCCTTACAAAGGCCAAATTTCACCCTTCTGGAAGCCCGCTTTCGACCTGATTTCACGGTTAAGAGAGGCAAACAACGCCTCAAAAAGCTTCCAAGGCACCAAATACCGATATCAAAATCTCAACCCCGGGAATTGTCTTCCCCTGTAATCCCTTGGTTCTACTATGCCTGGACCGAAACACACCTCAAGACCCGCCGGACAAAGTAGAGCCCCCGGAGACAGGAGTCGCTTTCCCTTGGTTTGCCATGGGGAAGACAGAAATCCTTCCCTTCCATCCTCTAATATGGCCCATTTCAAT
>WJJA01000341.1 GCA_014729955.1 bacterium | reverse complement strand
GCGCCGACATCGACGAGGTCGGCTGGCCGCAGTGCGGCGAAATCGACATCATGGAATTTCGCGGACAGGAGCCGAATGTGAATCACGGCAGCCTGCACGGTCCCGGCCACTCCGGCGCGAACGCTTACACACAGCGGTATGTACTGCCGCAGGGACGACTCGACAACGGGTTCCACACCTATGCGATCGAATGGACCCCCGACTCCATCGACTGGTACCTGGACGATGTGTTGTTTCACTCGGGCGGACCGGAAGACATCGAGGGGGAATGGGTCTATGACCACCCCTTCTACCTGATCCTCAACATCGCGGTCGGCGGCGGGTTTGTCGGCCCGGTGGGGCCGGACACGGAATTCCCGCAGGACATGATCATCGACTATGTGCGTGTCTATGAGGACGCACGATGAGCGCCGCGGCCCAACGTCAGACGGCCCCCGAAGACAGGATCTCGCTGTTCCATCGTCTGATCTACGGCTTCGGCGGGTTTGTCAACAACCTCCTCGCTGCCGCGAGCGGCGGGATGATGATCGTGCTCAACCTCGGCTTCGGGATGAGTCCCGCCCTGGTCGGCCTGCTGGGAGCGATACCACGTCTGACCGATGCGCTCACCGACCCCATGATGGGCTACATCTCCGACCATGCGAAGACACGCTGGGGCCGGCGCCGACCGTTCATCTTCGCGGGCGCGATCGCGGCGGGAGTCATCTTCGCCCTGCTGTGGCAGATGCCGCGTGAACAGAGCGAGGCCTTCTATTTCGTCTGGTTCCTGCTGGGCTCTTTCGTCTTTTACCTCGCGTATACGGTTTTCGCGACGCCCTGGGTGGCGCTCGGCTACGAGCTGACTCCCGATTACCATGAGCGCACACGTCTGATGGGCACACAGAACTTCATCAGCCAGCTTGCTTATGTGGTGTCTCCCTGGTTCCTCTGGATCATGACCTACGAGGGCTTTTTCTCGAACCAGAAAGAGGGCGCCGCGGGCCTTGCGATTATCATCGGCGTGTTCACCATCGGCGTGGGTATCCTGCCCGCCATTTTCCTGCGTGAACGGTTCAGCAACAAACCGCCCTCCGATGCCGAAACCGTGGCGCAAAAAGGCAAAGGCGAACCGCCGCCCCCGCGTGGGATCAAAGCGACTCTCATGTTCTTCTTCAAGGGCATGGGCGAAACCCTGAAATCCAAACCGTTCCTGAAGCTGGCGGTTGCGACCTTCCTGGTCTTCAACGGCTTCATCATGATTTCCTCGTTCGCTGCCTACGTGATCATCTACTACGTCTTCGCGGGCGACCAGGAGATCGGGGCGAAATACGCCGGCATGGCGGGGTCGGTGGGAGCGGTGTCCAACTTCGTCATTATTGTCTTGATCACCTGGCTCGCGACCAAAATCGGCAAACGGCGGGCCTTCTTCATATCGACCGGCGTCTCCATGGTCGGCTACCTGCTGAAATGGGTCTGCTACAACCCGGACATCCCCTGGCTCGTGCTCGTACCCGCGCCGTTGATGTCCTTCGGTCTCGCCGGCCTGTTCACCTTGATGCCCTCGATGATCGCCGACGTTGTCGACCTGGATGAGCTGCAAACCCACGAACGCCGTGAGGGTATGTACGGCTCAATCTTCTGGTGGGTGGTCAAGCTCGGCATGGCCGGCGCGCTCGCGGCGGGCGGCTATCTGCTGGAAGCAACCGGCTTCGACGAAGCGCTGGGCGGCCTGCAATCCGCCCAGACGATCACGTTGCTGCGCCTGTTTGACGCCGTGATCCCGGCCGCCTTCTCTGCCATCGCCATCTGGGCGGTCTGGACATACCCGATCACCGAAGAGCGCGCCAACGAGATCCGCAGCCAACTGGAAGCTCGTCGCGGCGCACCCGAACTGGAATCCCGTTCATGAAAGTTTCTGCACCACATAACCGCGCAGTCCGGCTGCGCGAGGGAGGACATATGAAGGTCCGGAACACTACATCACCCCGACGCCTTGCCGGGCGGACCCTGATCGTCGCTGTTGTGCTGCTTTCAACCCTGTTCGGTTCAGCGTTCGCGCAGCCGAATCGTGTTGAAGTCGTCAGCGACATCGACGGCCATCGCATTCTCGTTGACGGAAAAGCCTTCATGGTCAACGGGATGAACTGGGACTACTTCCCGATCGGCACCAACCATACATACAGCCTGTGGAACCAGACGGATGAGTTCATTCGATCCGCTCTCGACCGCGAGATGCTGCTGCTGCGCAATATGGGCGTGAACACGATTCGTGTCTATGTCGGCATGCCCGCGAAGTGGATCGCTTACGTCTACGAGAACTACGGCATCTATACGATGTTGAACCATCCGCTGGGACGGTACGGTGTGGACCTGCCGACCGGCTATGTGCCTCTGACCGATTACTCCGACCCCGAGATCCGTGCGCTGCTCCTGGCGGAAATCGAGCAGCTCGCGCGCGATTACAAGGATACACCCGGCCTGCTGATGTATCTGCTGGGCAACGAAAACAACTACGGCCTGGAATGGAGTTCGGCAGAAACCGAAGCATTGCCCGAGGGTGAACGCCTGCGTGCCAAAGCGCGCTACCTCTATTCGCTCTTTGGCGAGGCGGTGGATCAAATCCACGCTGTCGACCGCACCCATCCCGTGGCAATGGCGAACGGCGACCTGCAGTACCTCGACATTATCGCGGAAGAGGCGGCAAACATCGATGTGTTCGGTTCCAATGTCTACCGGGGCATCTCCTTCCGTGACTACTTCGAAGAGGTGGAGGAGTATATGGGCGTACCGACCCTCTTCACAGAGTTCGGGTCGGATGCGTTCAACGCGCGCACGATGTCCGAAGACCAGATGATGCAGGCGCGTTACCTGCTCGGCCAGTGGGAAGAGATCTATCTGCATGCGGCCGGCAACGGCGGAGTAGGCAATTCCGTCGGTGGACTGACCTTCCAGTTCAGCGACGGCTGGTGGAAATACCTGCAGGATGTAAACCTGGATGTACACGATACCAACGCCTCCTGGCCCAACCGCGGCTATTTGGAAGACTTCATCGAAGGCGGCAACAACATGAACGAGGAGTGGTGGGGCATCTGCGCCAAAGGGCCGACGGACGCGCAGGGTCACTACCAGCTCTATCCTCGCGCGGCCTACTATGCACTGGCCAAGGTGCATTCGCTGGACCCGTACGCCCCCGGCGTGGACCGTACCGCCGTGCTCGCCTGGTTCGACGGGATCAATCCGATGCAGGCAATGCTGCAGGCACGAGGCGACAAAGCGGCCCTGGAAGCCGAACGTACCGGCATGGTACGGCTCAGCAACCTGCGCATGGAGTTCACGACCTTCAACACGGGCGGCGATAACACCATCGTTCCCGACCAGGTCGATCCCGACTACGCCGGTTACCCCGACTACAGGGGCTTCGGCCACATGGAGAGCTTTTACACCGAGTTCACCGCTCAGCCGGTGGACAACGTGCGCGGCACCCTTGAGCTTAACATCCTGGGCAATGTGCCGACCAACCCCATCGATGAAATTTTCTACGAAAACCGCGGCCGGCCGAAGGATGTCGTTACCGTCGGGCAGGACGGCAATTTTGCGATCGACAGGCTTGATGATGTAGAACGAGTGAAAGTTTATCGCAGTGAGTTGAGCTGGGAAGAGCGGCTGTTCAACCTTGACTATTTCTACCGCACCGGGCACTATCACTGGGGCTATCAAGGCGACTTCTTCGGGCTGTATCGCGAGGCGAACTACGGGCCGAACATTGACATCTACAACGGCAACGCCCCGCACGGTGTCGAAATCAGCGGCAAGGGTCCGTTCAATGACCTGGTCGTCGCGTACGGCCCCGAGCTGTGGTGGGGCGCCAACCCCGCGGTGATGGGACGGTACGGGCGTATGGTCGGGCCGCTGGACATCACGGCGGTCTATCAACGGGACCTGGAGCAGCGCGAAACGACGGAGAGTTCCAACGCTGTTCCCCAGCCGAAAACCGAAAAGATCGCGCTCAATATCGGTACAGAACTGGGGCCGTTTGGGATACAGCTTGGCGGGCTGCACGCCGGCAACAACATGGTCGGACGTACCTTCCAGCTTGTGGAAGGTGAGTCGGGCAACTATACCGTCCTTGAGGACGATATCAAGGATTCCGACACCTTCGGCGGAAAGGTTAAGATCACCTACACCGGCTTCGGCATCAACTGGTATGCCCAGGCGGCGGTGATGGGTCTTGTCGCGGAAGGCGGCCCCACCCAGGCACAAACCTTCACCGGCTGGCACCTGAAGGACAGCGGTTCAGGCAATCAGCAGAACATCCTCACCGGGTTCTCCACGCGAATCGGGTATCTCGAGATCGCGCCGAATTTCCTCTACCAGGAACCGATCATCGGCCCGATCCCGTCCGACGTACCCGCTCCGGGACGGCCTCGCAACATCCTGGACGACCCGTTTTCCGTGCGAGCCAACCGTGAAACCATCGGCTACGAATTGCTGTTGGCGTGGGATCCGACACCGGCGACGTGGCTGCACACTTGGGACAGCGATTTCCAGGAAGACGCCGCCTTCGCCGCTGTGGCCGGGTTGATCTACCGTGACCATCCGACCACCGCGGACGCCGGTATCGGTATCCTCGATGACGGTGTCACTCCCTTCGCGTTTTCAGGCGCCACTCCGCCACGTGATTTGTGGGAATCCTATGCACGGCTGATCTCCAAGTCGTCGAGCAGGAACGGCGTGATTGTCAACCTGTTCGCCGGTGAAGGGGAAGCGGACGGCGATGACGATCGGCTCATCACGCGATACGGCGGCGATCTGCGTTTGATTCACCGGAAGAACCGACTGATCCTGGAGGCGAAGTTCGACGACTGGGGTCCGTACGACTATCACAAAGACTTCAACCTGACCTATCCGATGCAGCTGATGGGAGATATATCGTTCCATGTGGGGACACCGCAGTGGTGGGAACTGCCCGAATCCCGTTTCGGAGTACGCGCAACCTATCGTACACTCAACGAGTATTCACCGAGGTCCTACTACATCGCATCGCCGCTATACCCGTCGTTGCCGCAAGAAGATGGAAGCGAGTGGGAGATCCGTACCTATCTGCACATATCATTGAATGTCAGCAGGTAATGATCTGTTGTGCCGTCGGGTCTTGACCGCGCAGCAACGTATGACCCCACATAGTCCCAGGTCCGGGGCCGGCGTGACCCGCACTGCCCCGGGTTTCAAATCAGCCGGACAGGCAGGCCGCCGGCAAACATGACGACCGAACAACGCAAGGAACAGATATTCCATGACGCAAGCACCGACACCTGTGCCGAAGGAACCCATCGTCATCGGGGAAATCATCGCACGGATGACACGTTCGGAGAAACTGGGTCAGCTCTGTATCGTCGACACTCCGCCGGCACCGTTTCCCGACGAGTTTGTCGAGTCCATTCGAACCGGGCGTATCGGCGCCATCATGAATCTTGTCGAGCCGGATCAGGTCAACGAGCTGCAGCGTATCGCAATGGAAGAGAGCCGTCTCGGTATTCCTCTGCTTGTGGCCCGGGATGTGATCCACGGTTTCAAAACCATCTTCCCCATCCCCCTCGCGCAAGCCGCGAGCTGGGATCCGGACCTGGTGCGTGAATGTACACGCGTCGCAGCCCATGAAGCCGCTTCCACCGGGGTGAACTGGACCTTTGCGCCGATGATCGACATCTCTCGCGATCCCCGGTGGGGTCGTATCGCCGAATCCTTCGGTGAGGATGTTCATCTGACCGGTGTTTTCGCTCGCGCCACGGTGAAGGGTCTGCAGGGAGAGAATCCGGCGGCATTTGATACCATCGCTGCATGCGCGAAGCATTTTGCCGGATACGGCGCCAGCGAAAGCGGACGGGATTACAACACCACGAATATCCCGGAGAACGAACTGCGCAATGTCTATCTGCCGCCCTTCCGTGATGCGATAGAAGCGAACGTCCTGTCCCTGATGAGTTCCTTCGGCGATCTCGACGGCATCCCCGCCACCGCAAACGACCACCTGATGAACACCATCCTGCGCAAGGAATGGGGATTCGAGGGGGTCGTGGTGAGCGACTGGGAGGCGGTGCCGCAGCTCGGGGTACACGGCTTGACCGCCGATGACAAAGAATCGGCCGAACAGGCACTCCGGGCCGGTATAGACATCGAAATGGCGAGCATGACCTACGCCCGGTATGCCTCCGAATTGATCGATGAGGGGAGGATCTCCGAAGTCCAGCTCGATGCGCTTGTCGCCAATGTTCTTCGCATGAAACAGCGTCTCGGGCTGTTCGATAAGGCGCAAACCGATCCAGCGCAATTCAGGACGCCCGGTCATTCCAAACACCTGGATCTCGCGAAACGCGCGGCTGTACGATCGATGGTCTTGCTGAAAAACGAAAACGGACGACTGCCGCTGCGGCGTGAGAATAACCGTTCCATCGCGGTCCTTGGACCCCTGGCGGACGAACCGAACGACCAGCTCGGCACCTGGGTGTTTGACGGCGACCCCTCCCTCAGCGTCACACCGCTGCAGGCGTTGCGTGCCCGCCTGGGCGAGGCATGCGAGATCCGGCACGCACGCGGTCTCAACACCACACGGCACCGTGCGCAGGATGGATTCGCCGAGGCGGTCGATGCCGCGAAATCGTCCGATGTTGCCCTGGTGTTCCTTGGCGAGGAAGCGATCTTGTCCGGCGAAGCACACTGTCGTGCCGATATCGGCCTGCCCGGCAACCAGGCGGAATTCCTGCGTGCCGTCCATGAAACCGGAACGCCGGTGGTGCTCGTGCTGATGACCGGCCGTCCGCTTACACTGGGTGATGTCATCGACTATGCCGATGCGATCCTGCTCGCCTGGCACCCGGGAACGATGGCAGGACCCGCCATCGTCGATCTGCTATTCGGCAACGAGAATCCGTCGGGGAAGCTGCCTGTGACCTTCCCAAGAGCTGTCGGACAAATCCCCCTCTACTACGCCCATAAGATCACCGGACGTCCTCCCACACCGGAAACGGTGGTTCGAATGGAGGATGTGGAAAAGGGTCTTCCCCAGCACGCCGTCGGCAACACCTCTTTTCACCTCGATGTCGATCCAAGCCCCCTGTTCCCCTTTGGTTATGGGCTGTCTTACGCACAGTTTGAATTCAAGGATCCGGTACTGGATACCGTTGAAATCTCGACCGGTGACTCCCTCTCCATCTCTGTAACCGTTACGAATACGAGTGACCGGTACGCCGGTGAAGAGGTGGTGCAGCTCTATGTTCGAGACATGGTGGGTTCACTGACACGACCCGTGCGCGAATTGAAGGGCTTTCAGCGCGTACATCTGGACCCCGGCGCAAGCGCTCGTGTGACATTCAGACTGACGACGGATGAACTCGCGTTTTACACACGGCGAAAAACCATCGAGACCGAACCCGGCCGGTTCCGTGTCTGGGTCGGGGCCGACTCGACGGCGCAGATGGGTGCCGAATTCATTCTCCTTCCGTAACAGACTGTGATCGCGCGAAAATGTCGCTCGGCATGCCTGATGCTTTGGTAACAAGAACGCTCGGGATCCTGATTCTCGTATCATGAGAGGGCAGGTGCCATTCTGCATTGTGTGAGTAGACCGGAAAAGTACCCCGAGGGTTATGGCGATGCTCGAAAATGTGTCATCCCGGTGCAACAGGCCGTCCCATAATGTGTCACTCCGGCGCAACAGGCCGGGGTCCAGTGTCGTTGATAAAATTAAGAAAATCAATCTTTGGTCTTTCTCCTCGGCGTGGAAAAATGTCACGGAATACCTTTCTGCCAAAGCCTGTCAGAAATCGAATCCGGCGACCTTCAGGCGCTCTGCAACAAACCGTCGGATTCAAACCGACTCACATGAAACCGTGAGGGAGCGGAGGGATCTAGCACGAATATTATACGAGTTCAAACTGTGTCAGATGTGAGGCGCGAAGGATGAAGCTGTATTGCCATACCGCGAATCCTTCGCAACAAAGCAGAAGACGTGGTTGGGACCGCCCGAAGAGGGAATGAATAGATGAATTCGCCTTGAAAACATTCTGTACCGAAGCAAAACCATATAGTGCGACACTATCTTTTTGTTAATATATTATTTAGAAAAGAATATTTCTTCATTCATGAAATATTCGGGCTAGATATTTTTCCGGGATTCGGAACATGCGTGTTGCAGTTGATTCACTTTCTTTGTACCCTGAAACCAAGTATAGAACCGTTGAATGCACAGGAAACCACACGGGGCGCTTTGCGGAATCGAAAAACGGAGAACGGACGACGCAAAGGGAGGAGAACGATGGTGTGGCGGTTCCTTAGCGGTATCATGCTGATCGTTGCCGTGCCCATCGGCATGGCGCAGGCGTTTGAAGCTGTCATGCTGGAGGAGGAGATTCCATCCATCTTCGGGAAATTCGGGGAGCCGCTGGACGCGGACGGCGATTGGGCGTTGATCGGCACCGGTGACGAATCTGTGATTTTTTTCACCTTCGCGGACGGGGAATGGGTCCAGCAGCAGACCATCGAGAACGAAATTGACGCGGATTTCGGCGATGCGGTCGCCCTGAGTGGCGAGTACGCCCTCGTCGGTGCGCACAATTACGATTTGAGCGGTTTCCAAAACGCCGGCGCGGTATTTGTCTACCACTACGACGGCTCCGCCTGGGTGGAGCAGCAGATCCTCACCGCCGACGATCCCCAGCTAAACGCCCAATTCGGTAAAACCCTCGCAATCGACGGGGACTACCTGGTGATCGGTGATCCAGCCCACAATATGGGTGATGCCGACTACTGCGGCGCAGCGTACGTGTTTCACAATGACGGCGGGACATGGTCGCAGGATGCCCAGTTGATTGCATCCGACTACTCGGATCATGCGACGTTCGGCTGTTCCGTCACCATGTCCGGGCAAACGATTATCGCGGGAGCACGGGAAGCAGACCCTGCCGCGACGAGCTCGGGTGCGGCGTATGTCTATACCTATGACGGCAGTGAATGGGTCGAGCAGCTTCTCTCCGCCTCTGACGGTGCAGGGCAGGATTATTTCGGTACCACGGTCGCACTGGACGGCGACCAGGCTTTTATCGGCGCACACGGGTGCGACGAAGCCGGAGACAATGCCGGTGCGGTCTATGTCTTCGAGAACAACGCCGGCACCTGGGAAGAAGTGGACAAGCTGAACGGTCCCGGGCGCGAACACGGCAACGGCTTCAGTAAATCGATGGCGCTCGAAGGCGACTGGGCGATGGTGAGGGATGAAAACGGTGCCGACATGGACGGCAGCGTGTTCATGTACCAGTATGACGGTTCAAGCTGGAACCAGCTGTACGAAGTGTCTGCGTGGACAGGCGGCATGAATCACAGGTTTGGCGCGGCGCTCGCTCAGACAGGTGAAACTGCATTCATTTCCGACGCGGATGAAAGCATCTCGGCGACATTTGCCGGATGCGTCTGGGCGTGCACAGACCTCGCCAATCCGGCCGGCATGGAAGAAGTGAGTACAGAGCCTGTACCGTCCGAGTTTGCGCTCCTGCCCGCCTACCCGAATCCGTTCAACTCGAAGGCCGTGGTTTCGGTCCGGATGCCTCATCGTGCGGAACTCGTCGTCTCCGTGTACAATACTCTTGGGCAGCGTGTTTCCATTCTGTCTCGTACAGAAAAAGCACGCGGGATGCACCGAATGACGTTCGACGCGACAGACCTGTCCGGCGGCATCTATTTCGTACGTGCCGAGGTACCCGGTCAGTGGCATGCGGTACGGAAGATGGTTCTCCTCAAGTAATGCCGTACCGGCAGGCTGCTCGTACGCCTGTTGGAAGGGATTTGTAAATCTGCGACCGGGGCGCACGACCCCGGTCGTTCTTCTTGGTACATACGCGGTGAGTGGGCATCGGTGCGGTAGAGAAAGAGGTTTCATCTCCCCGGGTGCGACACCACCTTCGATGACAGGAGCTTAGTTGAAGGGCTTCATGCTCTGCGGCGTGTAATGTATATTGCACCCCGACACGATACAGGTACTGTGAATACGAAAGTGTGATCATGGCAATTCGGATGAATATATCCAGTTTTCCGGCCCGACTTATGGTAGCGATTCTCCTGTTCGGCATTCTTTCAGGATGTGCTCGGGAAAAGACAGCTTCATCCGAGGCAGTGCAGGTGATCGCCACAACAACGATCCTGGCGGATGTTGCCTCTGAAGTCGGCGGCAAGACGGCTGATGTACACGCGCTTCTGCCTGTCGGGGCGGATCCGCACGGGTACGAGTTAACATCGGATGACCTGAGGCGGTTAACCAGGGCCGATCTGCTGCTGATCAACGGGCTGGGGCTTGAGCAAAACCTCTCCGGCACCATGAAAAGCGCCGGGATGGATCTGCCGTTGGTTGTTACGTCCCGGTCAATCAAGACACGGACGATGAAACTGGACGACGGGCACGGGCATGCATCTTCTGAACGGCATGTGGATCACGCACATAATCACGGAAAATCGGACCCGCATGTCTGGTTTAATCCGAACAACGTTCTGCACTGGGTGGACGTGATTGAGACCGAACTGGTCCGTCACGACAGTTCACATGCGGACATCTACCGCCGTAATGCCGAGGTTTATCGTGATTCTCTGCGTGCATTGGATCGCTGGATTCGTGCGACGGTATCGCAAATTCCGGAAGAGAGACGTGTAATTGTCAGTGACCATAAGCTGTTCGGCTATTTTGCAGACGAATACGGTTTCAAGGTTGTCGGTTCCGTTGTGCCCGGCTTCAGCAGCCTTGCGAGCCCGTCCGCACGTGCTGTGGCGAAGTTGGAAACAACGATCGCAGAAGCCGGCGTACGAGCGATCCTGGTAGGGCAAACGGTCAATCCGGTCCTCGCGGAACGAATCGCCGAAGACACCGGCGCCGAAGTGGTCCGTGTTTACACAGGCTCCCTGTCATCGCCGGAAGAACCAGCTGCAACCTACCTCGACTACATGCGTTACAACGTCCGCGCAATCACACGGGCGGCTCAGTAAGACTGGGATATGAAAAACCGCGTCTGCAGGATGCAAACGCGGTCCGAGTGTTCGGCACCCAGTCGTAGTCCGGCTTGCAGGCTATCCCTCCAGCTGCTTGCGAATCTTGTTGACGACATCTTCCATGGTCGCCTTGTACTCCTGCACGAGGTCGTCCGTACTCGCCTCGAAACGCATGACAAGCACCGGCTGCGTATTGGACGGACGCACCAGGCCCCAGCCGTGATCGAAATTCACCCGCACGCCGTCGATGTCCACCACGTCGTAGCGGTCACGGAAATAGTCGGCGACCTTCTCCACGACACTGAACTTGATCTCGTCCGGGCAGTCGACACGCATTTCCGGGGTGGACGGGTAATCGGGCAGGTCGGCCAGCAGCTCGCTCAGCGGCTTCTCTTCTTTTGCGAGGATTTCCACCAGCCGTGCCGCGGCATACAGCGCATCGTCATAGCCGAAGAACTTGTCGTTGAAGAACATGTGGCCGCTCATTTCACCCGCGAGCTTTGCCTCTTCTTCGCGCAGTTTCACCTTCAGCAGGCTGTGCCCGGCCTTCCACATGATCCCGCGGCCGCCGTGCTTCTCGATATCCTCATACAGTGCTTTTGAACACTTCACTTCGCCGATGATGGTCGCGCCGGGATGCTCCTTCAGGACGTATCGTGCGAACAGCGCCAGGAGACGGTCGCCCCACAGAATTTCGCCCTTGTCATTGATCGCGCCGATGCGGTCGCCGTCGCCGTCGAAACCGATCCCGACTTGCAGCTGTTGGTCCAGCACCGTCGCTTTCAGGTCCTGGATGTTCTCTTCCACCGTCGGATCCGGGTGGTGGTTCGGGAAAGTGCCGTCCACTTCGCTGAACAGCTCGACCGGTTCGCAGCCGAGACGACGAAACAGCTCCGGAGCCACCGCGCCGGCGATGCCGTTGCCGCTGTCCAGCGCGACACGGACCGGCTGATCGATATGGATGTTTCCAACCACCCAGTCCATGTACGAGGGAACCACATCGGCTTCGCGTACCGATCCCTCACCGTCCGTATAGTTTTCGGCGACGATGCGTTTGTAGAGATCCTGGATCATGTCGCCCCAGACCGTGGTATGGCCCATCATCATCTTGAAGCCGTTAAAGTCGGGGGGATTGTGGCTTCCGGTGATCTGCACACCTGCATCCACGCCGTCCAGGTTGTACATCGCGAAGTACATCAACGGGGTCGGCACGGCGCCGATATCGATCACATCGCAACCGGTCGAAAGAATGCCTTCCACGAGCGAATCGCGCAGGCTCGGACCCGTGAGGCGGCCGTCACGGCCCACCACTACGGTTTTGCCGCCCTCGTCGCGTGTCCATGAACCGAACGCACGGCCCAGTTTGACCACGTCTTCATGAGGCAGATCCTTCTCGACAACGCCGCGAATGTCGTACTGACGGAAAATGTGGGGATTCATGAATATGCTTCCTCCCTTTGGTGGAATTTTCGCGCAATGTACGCAACGAATGGTCGGATTGGGCTCATGCTGAGACGATTTCGGATTCCCCGTGAGCAATTCACGCCGGGACAGGGAACGGGCAGGACGGGGTATCCCAGGCCTACCCTCAGGGAGACCTCTCATGGCGTGTGAAGCGCCAATGTCGTATAATTGGATGCGGGAAAACGACGGAAACCCATGCACGGCATAAGCTGCACAGCGCACGACAGTCAACAGGGAGGCATCCATAATGGATCTGGAAGGTAAGAAAGCATTGGTATTGGGCGGTTTCGGGCTGGTCGGCATGGCGGTTTGCCGCAAACTGGCCGAGGCGCAGATGAACGAAGTGGTGGTCACCTCCCTGAAGCAGGATGAAGCGGAACGGGCATGTAAAATTCTTGGCGAGGAGTATCCGCGGGTCGCGTTTACACCGGCGTGGGGTGACATTTTTGTCCGCGATGAATTCAAGGAGATGCCCCGCAAGGAGTTGCTGAAGGATGCGGGGCGTCGTAACGCATTTATCCGCGACCTGCTCGACCCCTTCACACCCGATTTCTATGAGAAAATGACGCTCTACAAGATGATCACCGATCATCAACCACACGTGGTGATCGACTGCGTCAACACCGCGACCGGCATTGCGTACCAGGATGTCTACGAGTGGAGCGAGCGTGTGCTGAGCAGCCTCGAGCCGGCACGACAGGGCAGTGCGACACCGGAGCAACTGCAGGACATGGTACGGCTCACCGAGGAGCTGATCTCAAGCCTGAACGCCCCCCAGCTGGTCCGTCATATCCAGGTGCTGCACCAGTCCCTGATGGACGGCGGAGTAAAGGGCTACCTCAAGGTCGGCACCACCGGCACCGGCGGCATGGGATTGAACATCCCTTATACCCACAGCGAGGACCGGCCGAGTCGTGTCCTGTTGACCAAAAACGCGATGGGCGGCGCTCAGACGCTGATGTTGTTCCTGATGGCACGCACCCCGCAGCAGCAGCCGGACGGAACGATCAAGGACACGTTCGTCAAGGAAGTCAAACCCGCCGCGGCGATTGCCTGGAAAGGCGTTCGTGCCGGCGAAATCCGCAAGCACGGCAAGCCCTTCCCGCGCTATGACATGAACCCCGCCGAACCGCAGGCGCTCGGCAAAACCCTCCAGAACACCGAAGAGAGCGGCTCGTGGGTACAGAAAGAGGATACCCTGCGCAGTGTCTTTATCGACACCGGCGAGAACGGCATCTTTTCAGAAGGTGAATTTACCGCGATCACCGAAGTGGGGCAGATGGAATTTGTCACACCCGAAGAAATCGCGCAGCACGTGGTCTGGGAGATCGCCGGCGGCAGTTCCGGCCATGATGTGATCGGTGCGCTCGACGGCAGTGTAATGGAGCCGACCTATCGCGCCGGTGTGTTGCGGCAGGTCGCGCTGAACAAGCTGGAAGAGGTGTCGCACCGTGTCAAAGAGACCGGTGAGGACCTGGACGAATCGGTGGCGTTTGAGCTGCTCGGCCCGCCGCGTCTCACCAAGCTGTTGCATGAGGCGAACCTGATTCGTCGCTGCTACGGCACCATGCGCGCGGCGTTTGATGCCGACTCTGAAACGCTTGCCGCCACTCTCGAGGCGGAAATCGGTCAGAACGACAAACTGCGCAGCGCGATTCTGTCCGTCGGCGTGCCGATCCTGCTGCCGGACGGCGAGCATTACCTGCGCGGACCGAAGGTGCTGATTCCGCATCACCCGGTGAACAATGAATTCGAGGTGACACCCGCCGCGCTGGACAACTGGTGTGAAAAGGGATGGGTCGATCTGCGACCGGAAAACATGCAGCGATGGCAGGCCTGGTTCCGCCAATTGATCCAGCAGAAGGACGAACGCTTCGGAGCCGGCGAGCTCGATACCTCCAGCCGGTACGACTTCGATGAGGACTACTTCGATCCCGACGGTGAAATCAATCCGGGCAAGATGGCCGGATGGATCTTCATCAACGTGGACAAGGGCAAACGCACGAAACGCTAAAAAAGCCCGACGGGGTATCGCCCCAATAGACATGATGGTTCACAACACCGCTGCTTCCTGAGAGGCAGCGGTTTTTTCTCTGCCGGATTGCGTTCTCATCTCGACCGCTGGAAAGATATCCATGAATCCCACCTGAGAATCCACCGAATTCTGCCGGCACATCGTTTGCAATTCCTGACGGTTGGAAAAGTGAAAGTGCCGATTCTTAAATAGTTAAAGTTAATAGCAATAGGATGTTACTTTTTTAGCAACCGAATAATGATCAACGTTCGGCCCCCTTCGAGGGTCAAGTTTTGCCGGGATGGAAGCGTGTCCTGCCGACATGGTGAAGAGAGAATCAGCGCACCATAACCGGCGCAGCGTGGTTGGAGGAGGATATGGATTGGATAACAAAAAGCGTGATGGTTACCG